>CAIQIL010000673.1 GCA_903871865.1 uncultured Burkholderiales bacterium | reverse complement strand
TCGAAGTTGTGCGCGACGCTGTCGCCCGTCTTCTTGTTGGCGTCCCGCACGGACTTGGCCAGGGTGTAGAACTCGGTGCGGTAGCGCTGCAAATCGAGCGGGCTGGCCACGACGAGCTTGATCGTCTTCTTCGTGTGCGCCAGGATTTCCTCCACCCAGCCCACGTCCAGCGGCTCGCTGGTGGCGATGGTGATCTCGTGGAGGCTGACCTGCACCGGCAAGGCCTTGCGGCGCTCGGCGTAGTTGATGGACATGACCTCGGCCACGCGGGCCACATCGACCTTGAGCGGGTCGATGCGCAGGTAGGGCAGGCCGACCCGGCGGGCCAGCCATTCGGTCAGGGGCTCCAGCTCCAGCACGGCACCGGTGTCCGCGCGCTTGAGGCCCAGGCCGGAGATGCGCACCAGCGGGTGCTGGGCGCTGTCGCCCGCGGCAAAACGCTGGGCGGCCAGCTCGGCATCGGTGGGGCTGAGCAGGCGGTCGGCGCTCAGCCAGTCCAGCAGCAGGCGCCAGGCCAGCGGCCCCTTGGGCGTGGCGAGCGCATCCGCGACAGGGGTGGCCGCGCCAGCGGGGGCACGGGATGCCGTGGTGCGGGAGGCAGAGGTGGGGCTCATGGCGAGGCGGCCTTCTTTCTTGCGGATTTGGCAGCGGCTTCAGGTTCGGCTTGAGGTTCGGCTTCGGCGGCAGTTTTGGCGGCAGGCTTTGCGGCAGGTTTGACCGACTTCTCAGGCGCCCAGGCCGACAGCAGCTTGACCCATTTTCGCGCCGGCAAGGGCCAGCGGGTCGCCAGAGTTTCGGCCCTCTGGACCAGCACTTCGCGCTCCGGCAAGGTAAAGCCCTTCCAGGCCAGCACGATGGTGTTGCCATCCGACGTCGGTTTGAACACCGCCACGTGCGCATCGCCGAAGGCCGCGGCGATGCGCTGGGCGCTGCGCTCGAAGCTGGCGTCGCGCCCGAACAGGTTCACCGTCATCACACCGCCGTCGTCCAGCACCTGCCAGCAGGCGCGGTAGAAGGCCTCGTCGTCCAGCGCGGGGCTGGCGGCTTCGTGGTCGTAGAGGTCCACGCACAAGGCGTCGGCGCTGCCGATGTGGGCGGCGTCGCGCACGTAGCGGTCGGCATCGCCTTCGATGACGCACAGGCGCTCGTCGTCGTCCGGCAGGTGGAACCAGGCATGGCAGATGCGGATGACCTGCGGGTTGAGCTCGACCACCGTGGTCGGCAGGCGCAGCTCGCTGTGGCAGAACTTGGTCAGGGCCGCCGCACCCAGGCCGAGGTGCAGGGTGCGGGTGCCGGCGAGCTGCTCGGGGTCGCGCAGCAGCAGCCAGGCCATCATGCGCTGGATGTATTCGAGCTCCAGCTTGTGCGGCTGGCGGATGCGCATGGCGCCCTGGATCCAGGGCGTGTCCAGGTGCAGGTAACGCACACCGGCCATTTCGGAAACGGTGGCGTCGGGCAAGGGCTCGGCCTTGGAGGCACGGGAACGGGCGGGTGTACGGGCGGGTGTACGGGCTGATTTGGCGGCGGTCATCGCGGGCGAGTTTGGCACATGTGGCACAGTGCCTCCATGAGCCTGGAGACGCATCAACGCTGCAGCACGGCACGCTTGTCGGGGCTGGCGCCCGTGGTCGCGCCGGGTGCGCGGCTGCTGGTGCTGGGCAGCTTCCCCAGCGCCGCTTCCCTGAAGGCACAGCAGTACTACGCCCACCCTCGCAACCACTTCTGGCCGATTTTGGCGGCGCTGTGGGGCCTGTCGGGTGACGCGGCCTTGCAGCACCGGCCGTATGCCGAGCGCCTGCCGCTGGCCCACGCCCATGGCCTGGCCATCTGGGACGTTTACGCCGGCTGCGAGCGCGAAGGCAGCCTGGACAGCGCCATCCGCGAGGCGGAGCTCAATGACCTGCCCGGCCTCGTGCGCCAGGTGCCCACGCTGCGTGCCATCGCGCACAACGGCGGGGAGTCCGCACGGCACAGGCGCATCACCCAGGCCCTGGGCCTGCCCGTGGCCCAGCTGCCATCGACCAGCCCGGCGAATGCGTCCTGGTCCTTCGAGCGCAAGCTGGCGGCGTGGCGGGCGGTGTTCGAGCAGGCGGGGGTGATGCGGCCCATCGAGGGGCACGCCGCATGAAGCCCCGCACACTTTCCACCCAGTTGGCCACCCAACTGGCAACACTCTGGCGCTCGCAGGAGATCCGCCTGCTGGCGCCCATCGTGGCGCTCGGCATCGCGGTGTGGAGCTTCATGAAGATCGCCAGCGAGGTGCTGGAAGGCGAGGCGCATGCGCTGGACCTGCGCATCCTGAGCTGGTGCCGCGTGAACGCCCTGCCCGACCATCCCTGGGGCCCGCTGTGGTTCCAGGAGGGCATGCGCGACCTGACCGCGCTCGGCAGCCCGGCCGTGCTGGCCTTCACCGTGGTGGCCGTGTGGGGCGGGCTGATGCTGGCGCGCCAGCGCGGCATGGCCTGGCTGGCACTGGGCTCGGCCGTGGGCGGGCAGGCCCTGGCGCTGGCGCTCAAGGCGGTGTTCTCACGCGACCGGCCCGACGCGGCCTTCCACGCCACCGTGGCCGCCGGCCACAGTTTCCCGAGCAGCCACGCGATGATGTCGGCCGTGGTCTTCCTGACCCTGGCCGCGCTGGTCGCCCGCCTGACGCCCCGCACCGCCTTGCGCGCCTACGCGCTGGGCATGGCCGCCCTGCTCAGCGGCGCGGTGGGCGTGTCGCGGGTCTACCTGGGCGTGCACTGGGCCTCGGACGTGGCCGCCGGCTGGGCCGGTGGCGCGGCCTGGGCGCTGGCGTGCTGGTTGCTGGCGCGCCAGTTGGGTCTGGGCCTGGGGCAAGGCCGAGGCACAGACACAAGTGCAGACTCAGGCCCGACCGGCCACACACAGGCCAACACACGTCCATGACATCCCCCCACGAGCCGGATTCCTTCAAAGGCCAAGGCTTCGCCGCGCGCCTGGGCCATGCCCTGGACGGCCTGCGCGCTGCCTGGCAGCAGGAAGCCAGCGTGCGCACCCATGCCCTGGCCACGGTGGCCGTGGTCGCGCTGCTGGCGCTCAGCCACGCCCCGGCCCTGTGGTGGGCGGTGATGGCCTTGACGGTGGGCGCGGTGGTCAGTGCCGAGCTGCTGAACACGGCCATCGAGGCCCTGGCCGACCACCTGCATCCAGAACGCCACCCT
>CAIQIL010000672.1 GCA_903871865.1 uncultured Burkholderiales bacterium | reverse complement strand
TCCGCCACCGTCTTCAGGCCCATCAGTCTGGCCACGTCGGCAAAACAGCGCACGGCCGCGTCGTCCAAGGGATCGCTCAACAAATCGCGAATGAACTGGCCGTCGATCTTCAAGTAGTCCACTGGCAAGGTCTTGAGGTACCCAAACGAAGAGGCACCAGCGCCGAAGTCGTCGAGTGCGACTTTCACGCCTGCCTCGCGCACCTGCCCGATGAAGATGGCTGCGTCGGCCAAATTGGTGACGGCGGCCGTCTCCGTGATCTCGAGGCACAGCCTTGAACAAACCGAGTCACCGGCTGACTTGAACAGTTCCAGTGCCCAAGCGTGGAAGGCCTTGTCGCCGACCGAATGGCCGGACAAGTTGACGCTCAGGCTCTCGATGAGGTCCTCCGAGGGCAAGCCACGAAGCCAGTCGATCGCATGTCGCAGTACCCAGCGGTCAATGCGCGACACAAGGTGGAAGCGCTCTGCGGCGGGAAGGAATGCGCCTGGCAGCGCCAGCGACCCGTCCTCGTTGCGCATGCGCAGCAAGACCTCTGCGTGAATGCCTTTCGGCGCTTCATTGAGAGCCTGGATGCGCTGAGCGAACAACACGAAGCCTTCCTGATCCAGCGCCTGTTCGATGCGTGAAGTCCACTGGACTTCGTGGTGCCGCGCCCGCATCGCGGCGTCGGTGTCGAACCATGCGTGGACCCGATTTCGCCCGGCTTCCTTGGCCGCATAACAGGAGGTGTCGGCAGCCTGCTGAATTGCCGCCGTGCTCGCCCAACGCTTGTCCACAGGAACCAGCCCGATGCTGGTGCCGATCCGAAAGCGCCTGTCCTCGTGGACAAACCTGAAATCGTCCATCCGATCACAGATCTTCTGCGCGACCCGGTTGGCTTGATCCGATGTGCAGTGCTCGAGGATGATGGCGAACTCGTCACCACCCAGGCGTGCGAGCGTGTCACGACCGCGGATGGCATCTGCCAGCAACTTGCTGACCTGTTGCAGCAATTGATCACCAATGGCGTGACCGCAAGCGTCGTTGACCAGCTTGAACTGGTCCAGGTCGATGTACATCAGCGCGTGATGGCTGTCGTTGTCGTGCGCCTGACGCAAGGTGCGCAGCAGACGGGTTTCGAATTCCGCGCGATTGACCAGACCCGTGAGCGCGTCGTGCGTGGCGCGATAGGTCATCTCGCCACTCAACCGCCGTTGTTCACTGACGTCATGGAACACAAGAACGACGCCCAGAACGTCGCCTGCCGCATTGCGGATCGGTGCCGCTGAGTCTTCGATCCCGAACTCGGTGCCGTCGCGGGAGATCAGCAAGGTGTGGTTGGCCAGGCCGACGATCTTGCCCTGAGCCAGGCAGGTGGCCACCGGGTTCTCGGTGACAGCTCGCGTCTCTTCATGGACGATGTGGAAGACTTGGCTCAGAGGGCGCCCCTTGGCCTCGGTGGCCAGCCAGCCCGTCATCCGCTCGGCAACGGGGTTGAGCCAGTTGACCGCACCGGCCGCGTCGGTGGTGATCACCGCATCACCGATGGACTGCAGGGTCACCCGCATCAGCTCGTGTTGCTGGGCCAGCTCTGCGCTCAGTCTCAGCTCGGCCTCGTCCCGGCGCTTGCGCTCCGTGATGTCGATGTGGATGCCGTAGACCCATTCCGGTCGACCATCGGATGTGCGGGTGATGAGACGCCCCCGATCCTCGGCCCACACCCAGTGGCCGTCGCGATGGCGCAAGCGCACTTCTGCCACGTAGGCCTGGCTGCGCCCGGCGAAGTGCTCGCGCAGCAGCCTGCGCGTCTGCTCCAGTTCGTCAGGGTGCGCAATGTCGGCGCGGAACTGATTCGTCACCGCACCCAGCTCGTCAACCGTCCATCCGACGATCTCTGCCCAGCGCGGGTTGACGATCACTTCACCGGTCTGGACATTCCACTCCCAGGTGCCCGCGTTGGAGGCGTCGATCAGGTTGCGCAGGCGCTCATGTTCCCTGGCCAACGCCCGTTCCGCAGCCCGACGAGGTGTCACATCCATGGTCACGGCGAGACTGCGCCTCGGCTGACCGAATTCGTCGCGCTCAAGAAGGGCCGACAGCAGCACGTCGATGATCTCGCCCTGGCTGGTGACCATCTGGTAGCTCACATCGTCACAGCGGCCTTCTTTGAAGAAGGCCGGAAGAACCTCTTCGCGGGCGCGCAGACGCGACTCTTCGGTGAGAAATTCCGAAGAAAACCGCCCGATGACTTCTTCGCGCCGATAGCCCAGGCGGGCCAGCCACGCATCGCTGACGTGCAGCAACCGACCTTGTGAATCGATCGAATGCAGCATGGCCGGTGTGGTCTCGTACATCGCCCGCAGCCGGTCCTGCGCCAACTCGAGAGCCCGCTGTTGCGCCCGCCTCTGTGTGATTTCCTGGACCGTGCCGCGCAGGCCGCTGACGTGCCCTGAGGGGTCGCGCAGTGCCTCGCCGCGGGCCTCAACCCACCCGCGTTGACCGTCCGGGCGTTGGTAGCTCAGTTCCAGCGTGTAAGGCTTGCCTGTTTGCAACGCGAGCGTCACCCGCTCGGTCAGCGCTGCGTAGGAGTCGGGGTCGTAAATGCGGGCCTGCTCGGCAAATGTGGGTGGATCGCTTCGCGGATCGCCGCCGAGAATTGAAAACATCTGCGCAGACCAGCCAACACGGTCCCCGTCTGCTTGCCAGGTCCAGCTGCCGGTTTGACCCAAACGTTGGGCTTCCTCAAGCGCCAACTGCGCTGACTTGAGCGCCGTCACGTCACTGACCTTCACGAAGAAGCCGCGAACCTCGCCATCGGCGACATCCGGCACATAGTGGGCCAAGGTGTGGCCCACGCTTCCGTCAGGTTTGGTCAGTTCACGCTCGAACTGCTGTTCACGGCCGGCCAAGGCAGCTCGGGCGTGACCCTCGTTCAGCCTGAAGAGCCACTCGCCGAGCAGTTCCTGAAGCGTGATGCCGATGAGTTCTTCTGGCTCCCGACCAAACCACTCCAGGTACCCCTTGTTGGCAAAGCGGCAGCGCAGGTCCTTGTCCCAGTAGGCCACCATGCCTGGAATCGCGTCGGTGATCCCCCTGATGAAGCGCTGGCTATCGTCGAGCGCTCGGCTCGTGCTCTCGGCCAGATTGCGCTGCTCGACGAGCTCGACCTCGAAACGGTGGCGATCGCGCGCGACGAACACGGTCCAGAAATAGGCCGACTCATGCAGGTGCTCTCCCTGGCGGCAGTTCAGCAGCACGGGCACACGCGAGTTGTCAGAACCAATGACCTGCAGGTGAACTTCCTGGATCTGCCCATCACGCAGCAGGGTCGGCCACAGGTGGGTCTGCAGAAAGATGCGGCTGGCAGGCGGGAGAAGCTCTTCAATCGAGATGCCGAGGCGGCTTTCTCGGGATCCACCCACCAGGCTCAGCAGTTCAGCGTTGGCGTCGAGCAGCCGCCCGAAAGCGTCCGTCACGAGGACGGCGCAGGGTAGTTGGTCTAGCACGTTGATGGCCGAAGGTGCCGCATCGGCCAACACCGGCGGCTTACGCAAGGTATTCCCGCATGGCGTCGATCACCAGCGCCGGATTGCTCAGGTGAGCACAGTGGCCGGCGACGTCCAAGACACGCAGTGTGCTGCCGCGCAAGTGGGCATGGAGGTACTCGCCGACACCCAAGGGAGCGAGGTTGTCCTCGCGGTGTTGCAGCAGCAAAGTCGGACACGACACCATGGGCAAGTCGGCCCGGTTGTCGGCAAAGAAGGTCGCTCGCGCAAACACCCTCGCCACGGCCGGATCCGTCGAGCAGAAGCTGTCGGTCAACGTGTTCGCAACAGCGCCTTCACCGGATGTGCCCGCCACGACCGGCCCAAGGTATTGGGCCCATCCCATGTGGTTCTGATCCATCAGGGTCAACAGGCCTTCCAGGTCTTCGCGCTCGAAGCCCCCCAGGTAGGCAGGCGGATCGTTCAGAAAGCACGGCGAAGGGCCCAGCAGAACGAGCCTGTCGAACAAGTTCGCACGCTCGATGGATGCGAGCATGCCGATGCTGCAGCTCACAGAATGACCAACGAACGTCACCCCATCTTTCAGCCCGAGTGCGTCGCAGATTTCGATGACGTCTTGCGCGAAACCCTTCAGGTCGGCGTATCGCCTCGGGTCGAAGGCCGTGCGATCGGACCTGCCACTGCCCACGTAGTCGAAGAGCACTTGTCGGTGTGTGGACGCAAAGGCCGATGTGACATGGCTCCACATCTCCTGGCTGCATCCAAACCCGTGTGCGTAGAGCAGAACAGGACCGCGTTCACCCACGACCTTCACGTTGTTTCGCTCGAGGACGTTCATCGAAGTCTCCTGTGGTCAATGAGGCCTTGCTTGGCCCTTTGCGCTCATGTTCGGAGCGCGCGATCAGCGATGCTCGAACGAGCCCCATTCCCGCACAGTCGCGTGACCTGCAATTGTCCACCGATATGCCTGCCCGTTTAACAGATCAACGCTGCTTCTTCGACCCAATTCGACCTTTCGAACTGGTGCGGCATGCACCGCGCATGGCGGGCGGCACGGGTGGACCGGTGCTCCGGCGCCTGGCCGGTCGCCTTGGTCTCATGAGCCCGTTGACGCATTTGCGGACACAGCAGCTTTGGCATGGCTGGAGCTTCGGCTTCAGGGCTCCTTGTATCGGCTTTTCATGGTCAGGTCAGGGCCGGTGGCTGTTGACACAGTCAGCCGGTCCAGGTCCAGGTTGAGCGCCAGCACATGAACGCGTGCCTCACCCAGGAAGCCAAGCAGTGGCTGCTCGGTGTGGCGCAGCACCGCCTGGCGCACGGTGTCTTCGCTGAGGTGGCGCACTCGGGCGACGCGCCCGACCTGGTAGAGCGCGGCGGCAACACTGATGTGCGGGTCCAGACCGCTGGCCGATGTCGTCACCAGGTCCACCGGGATGGGCAGGGTGTTGCCAGGATCGGCCGCCTTAAGCGCCGCGATGCGGCCTTGTACGGCCTCAAACAGCGCAGGATTCAGTGGGCCCTGGTTGGCGCCACCCGAGTTGGCTGCGTTGTAGGACGTGGGTGCGGTGGCCGAAGGGCGCGACCAGAAGTGCTCGGGCTGCACAAAGCCCTGCCCGATCAGTCGGGAGCCGACGGTCTGTCCGCCTTGCTGCACCAGGCTACCGGCAGCTTGTGCGGGGAAGACCGCGCGGGCCACGCCTGTGACGGCCAGCGGATAGGCCAGGCCGGTGACCACGGTGAGGGCCACGAAGAGGCTGACTGCGGGACGGATGAGGGTGCTCATGGGGTTCTCCTTTGCGTGTGTGCAGGTGGCGTCACACCATGCCAATGGCGGTGAGCAGCACGTCGATGACCTTGATGCCGACAAAGGGCACGAGCACGCCGCCCAGGCCGTAGATCAGCAGGTTGCGGCGCAACAGCATGGCCGCACCGAGCGCGCGGTACGGCACGCCCTGCAGCGCCAGTGGGATGAGGAAGACGATGATCAGCGCGTTGAAGATCACCGCCGACAGCACCGCCGAGGTCGGGCTGGTCAGCGCCATCACATTGAGGGCCGACAGTTGCGGGTAGGTCGAAACGAAGGCCGCCGGCACGATGGCGAAGTACTTGGCCACGTCGTTGGCGATGCTGAAGGTGGTCAGCGAGCCACGCGTCATCAGCATCTGTTTGCCGGTCTCCACCACCTCGATCAGCTTGGTCGGGTTGCTGTCGAGGTCCACCATGTTGCTGGCCTCCTTGGCGGCCTGCGTGCCCGAGTTCATGGCGACCGCCACATCGGCCTGGGCCAGCGCTGGCGCGTCGTTGGTGCCGTCGCCCGTCATGGCCACCAGCTTGCCTTCGCCTTGGTATTGCCTGATGAGGCTGAGCTTCATCTCGGGCGTGGCCTCGGCCAGGAAGTCGTCCACCCCGGCTTCGGCCGCGATGGCCGCGGCGGTCAGGCGGTTGTCGCCGGTGATCATCACCGTCTTGATGCCCATGCGGCGCAGCTCGGCGAAGCGTTCCTTGATGCCGCCTTTGACGATGTCCTTGAGCTCGACCACGCCCAGCACGCGGGCACCGTCGGCCACCACCAAGGGCGTGCTGCCTTTGTGTGACACCGCTTCCACAGCGGCGTCCACGGCCGAGGGAAAGTGCCCGCCCAGCTCGGCCACGTGCCGGCGGATGGCCTCGGCCGCGCCCTTGCGTATCTGACGCTCGCCGAGGTCCACGCCACTCATGCGCGTCTGCGCCGAGAAGTGCACGAAGCTGGCGCCCAAGGCCTGCAAGTCGCGACCACGCAGGTCGAACTGCTGCTTGGCCAGCACCACGATGCTGCGGCCCTCGGGCGTTTCATCGGCCAGCGAAGCGAGTTGGGCCACATCGGCCAGGTCGGCTTTGCGCACGCCCGGTGCGGGGATGAACTCGCTGGCCTGGCGGTTGCCCAGGGTGATGGTGCCGGTCTTGTCCATCAGCAAGACATCGACGTCCCCGGCGGCTTCGACGGCGCGGCCCGAGGTCGCGATCACGTTGGCCTGCATCATCCGGCTCATGCCCGCCACACCGATGGCCGAAAGCAGGCCCGCGATCGTCGTCGGGATCAGGCACACCAGCAAGGCCACCAGCACGGTGATCGACACGGGCGAGCCCGACTGGGCGACCGACACCCCGAAGGCCGAGAACGGCAGCAGGGTCACCGTCACGACCAGGAAGACGATGGTCAGCGCGACCAGCAGGATGGTCAGCGCGATTTCGTTGGGCGTCTTCTGGCGCTTGGCGTTTTCGACCATGGCGATCATGCGGTCGACGAAGGT
>CAIQIL010000671.1 GCA_903871865.1 uncultured Burkholderiales bacterium | reverse complement strand
TCATCAGCGAGAACAGCGCCACGGTGGCCACGGTGCCAATGACGCCTTCCGCGACGGTCGCCACCCACAGCAGCGGCATGCCGCCCCAGCCCGTGGCCGCCAGGGCATAGAGGCCGAACACGCCCACCTGGGCCAGGCCACTGCCCAGCAGCGCCTGCCGGCGACCCATGCGCAACATCAACCAGCCGCCGAGCGCGGCGCCCGCCAGGCTGGTGCCCGAGCCCACGGCGCCCTTCATCATCGCCAGCGTGGGCTTGTCCACGCCGTGGTCGAGCAGGAAAGGCGTGATCAGGCCCGAGGCCATCTGGTCGCCAAAGCGGAAGCAGAAGATCAGGCCAGCCAAGGGCAAGACCCCGGGGCGCAGGGCGCGGTGCCACCAGAGCAGGGCCAGCGCCAAGCCGCGGGGTGGGGGGGCCGTGGCGGCGACAGGCTCTGCGCTCAACAAGGCGGCCGAGGCGTGGGGGTGGACATGAGGATGGGGGTCTGGGCCCTCGGTGGAGTCGGTCGATGGCGGTGAGGGCGGCGGCTCGGCCATGCGCCACACGGGCAGGGTGAGCAGCACCAGCAGGGCGGCCATGGCCAGGAAGGTGACGCTCCAGCTGGTGCGCGCGAACAGCCACAGCAGCAGGCCACCGCCCAGCACCATGCCAAAGCGGTAGGCCCCCACCTGGATGCCGTTGGCCAGCCCGCGCTGCTGTGCGTCGAGCAGGCGCACGGCCAGGCCGTCGGTGGCCACGTCCTGCGTGGCGGCCAGCAGGTTGAAGGCGAACACCGCCACGAACAGGCCGATGCTGCCCTCGTGCAAGCCCATGGCGGCCATGGCCAGTGCCAACGCGCAGGACGACAGCTGCATCGACAGCAACCAGGCGCGGCGCGTGCCGTGGTGGTCCACCAGCGGCGCCCACAGCATCTTCAGCACCCACGGCGCGGCGAGGAACTGCAGGAAGCCCAAGGCGGTGAGCGACCAGCCAGCCTCGCGCATCAACACGGGCAAGGCCAGCGTGAAGAAGCCATACGGCAGGCCCTGGGCGGTGTAGAGGGCCGCCAGCAGAGGCAGGTGGGGCGTGCGCAGCACGGAGGAGCGGAGGGCGGACATCAGGCGCCGATGCTAGCGCGAAGCCAGCCCGGCACCCGCATGCTCAGGGCGCGGGTTGGTCCGCGTCGGGCATGGGGTAGGAGTCGGCCGTGTACGTCGGGCCCTTCATCAGGATGACGATGGCGCAGCCGATGGCGGCGGTGAGCACCAGCGTCCAGTGCAGCACCACGATGCCGATGAGCACGAACTCGAAGCGCAGCGAGGCCGGATCACGCGCGCCATCGGCGGCGTCCGGCGAGACACACCACGACAGCACCAGCACCGCCAGCGGCAAGGCCGTGCCCACCGCCAAGATGATTGGCAAACGCCGCCACAGTGCCCATTCCAGGCCCGGGGCGGAGCGCACGGAGTCGGGGTGTTTGTTCAACCAAGCCATGCCCGCACTGTAGGCCACCTGGCGTGGCGTGGGGCGGCAGGTGCCGGCACGGGCTGACGGTAAGCCGCGTCAGGCCCCGGTCAGCGACGGCGCAAGCGCTCGCTTTTGAAGGCGCGCCCGCGGAACTCGGGCGGCTTGCCACGCACCCACGCGACGAAGGTGGCGATGCCGGGGTGGGCCAGCAAGGCTTCCACGGTGTGGTGGCTGCGGGCCAGTTCGGTCTCGGTCAGCAGGGCGTGAATCTGTTTGTGGCAGATGCGGTGAAGGTACTCGGTGTGGCGCCCGCCCTTGCTTTTGGGCACGAGGTGGTGAGCGTCTTGCTCCGAACGCGGGATCGGCCGCTCGCACAGCGGGCAGATCGGCAAAGCATCGGGTGCCGCGACCTGGGCGCGCGCGGCGTCCAGCGCCGACAGCTGCTGCGCGATCAACTGGCGACGGATGCGGCCGGGCATGGGCTCAGGCGACGGTGCCCTCGGCGCCCGGCACGGCGGGGGCCTGCAGCGCCACCGGCGGAAAGCGGCCCTCGTTGATGTCGACCTTGCGGTGCGCCGCGGCCACCACGTCCACGCCCAACACCGTGCCCAGCTGCACGAGGTAGAGCAGCACATCGGCCATCTCCAGGGCGACGGCGTCTTTCGCGTCCTCGGGCAAGGCGCGGCTTTGCGCCTCGGTCAGCCACTGGAAAGGCTCCAGCAACTCCGCCGCCTCGACGATGAGCGCCGAGGCCAGGTTCTTGGGCGAGTGGAAAGGGCCCCAGTCGCGGGCATCGGCGAAGCGCTGCAGGCGCTGGGCCAGGTCGTCAAGGGAATCGCTCATGGCGCGCAGCTTGCCACGGAACGCCCGTGCCGCGATCGGCCGTGATCAGCCGCCCTCAGAACAACTGCGTGCTCAGCGCGTAAGCCAGCGCCGCCACCGTGGCCGCGGCCGGGATGGTGAAGATCCAGGCCCACACGATGTTGCCCGCCACGCCCCAACGCACCGCGCTGGCGCGCTGCACCGAGCCCACGCCAACGATGGCGCCGGTGATGGTGTGCGTGGTGGACACCGGCACCCCGATGGCCGTGGCGATGAACAGGGTCAGGGCGCCACCGGTCTCGGCACAGAAACCCCCGACGGGCTTGAGCTTGGTGATCTTCTGGCCCATGGTCTTGACGATGCGCCAGCCGCCGAACATCGTGCCCATGCCGATGGCCAGGTAGCAGCACACGATGGTCCAGGTCGGTGGGGCGTGGTCTGCACCGCTGGCGTAACCCGTGGCGATCAGCAGCATCCAGATGATGCCGATGGTCTTCTGCGCGTCGTTGCCGCCGTGTCCCAGGCTGTAGGCCCCGGCCGACACCAGTTGCGCGCGGCGGAACCAGCGGTCCACCCGCGAGGGCGAGACGCGGCGGAACACCCAGGCCACCAGCACCATCATCAGCGAGCCCAGCAGGTAGCCCAGCATCGGCGACACGAAGATGAAGGTCACGGTGCGCACGATGCCGGTGGCGACCAAGGCGTCCGGGCCGGCCTTGGCCAGCACCGCGCCCACGATGCCGCCGATCAGGGCGTGCGAGGAACTGCTCGGGATGCCCCAGTACCAGGTGACGAGGTTCCAGGCGATGGCCCCCACCAAGGCGCCGAACACCACGTGCACGTCGATCACACCGGCATCGGCGATGCCCTTGCCCACGGTGGCCGCCACGCTGAGGTGGAAGACGAAGATGGCCACCACGTTGAAGAAGGCCGCGAACAGCACCGCCTGGCTGGGCCGCAGCACGCCGGTGGACACCACGGTCGCGATCGAGTTGGCCGCGTCGTGGAAGCCGTTCATGAAGTCGAACAGCAAGGCCAGGATGACCAGGAGGACGATGACCCAGAGCCCCATCTGAGAGGCCACCTGCATGGATTGCATGGGAGGTGCTCCTGCCGGCTCAGGAGTTTTCGAGGATCACGCCCTCGATGAGCTTGGCCACGTCGTCGCACCTGTCGGTGACGGTTTCCAGCAGCTCGTAAATCGCCTTGAGCTTGATGACCTCGCGCACATCGGGCTCTTCGCGGAAGAGCTTGCTCATGGCCGCGCGCATGACGCTGTCGGCGTCCGACTCCAGCTGGTCGATTTCTTCGCAGGTCTTCAGCGCCGCGGCGGCCGTGTCGGCATCGCCGATCTCCTTGAGCAGGGCCACGGCGCTCCTGAGGCGCTCGGTGCTCTTCACGCACAGGTCGGCCAGGCGCACGACCTCGTCGGTGACGCGGCGCACGTCGTACAGCGCCATGGTTTCGGCCGCGTCCTGCATCAGGTCGGCCACATCGTCCATGGTGTTGATCAGCGAGTGGATCTGCTCGCGGTCGATGGGCGTGATGAAGGTCTTGTGCAGCAGGCGGTTGACCTCGCGCAGGATGGTGTCGGCCATGCCCTCGGCGGCATCGACTTCCTGGTGGTGCTTCTGGCGCAGCGCCGGGTCGTTGTAGTGCTGGACCAGGGCCGCAAAGGCGTGCGCCGATGCGACGATGTGCTGGGCGTGCTGGTTGAAGAGCTCAAAAAAATTGCCCTCTCGGGGCAGCAGCTTTCCAAAGATCATGGCGGCGTTGTGCGCGCCACTTTCATGACAGCGCATGGTCCAAACGGACTATTCTAAGGCCACGGGGCCGCTGGCCCGCCTGCGCCAGACCCCTGGCCAGGGAATCCCCCGGGTCGCGCGGGCGAACCGGGGGCATCACTGCGTCAGCCGCTCAAAGGCTCAGTCAAGGCACGGCCTTGTCCCACAGGCCGTCCGGGCCACCGAGCGCTGCGCCCTGCACACCGCCCTGCGCGGTGGCCAGCACGCTGGCAGGCTTGAAGAGGAAGTGCGCCAGCGCCGGCAGCAGGATCAAGGCCCCCAGCATGTTCCAGACGAACATGAAGGCCAGCAAGATGCCCATGTCGGCCTGGCGCAGCACGATGCCGTTGTGGTCGCGCTCGTCCCAGGCCTTGAAGTACACACGGCCTTGTGCGTCTTCGCCCGTTTCGACCAGCCGATGACGTCCCGGTAAAACTTGCGGCTGACTTGCATGTCCAGGACGCGCAGTTGCGCATGTCCTGCCCTCTTGACAAGGCCTCAGCGAGGCTGGGTCAGCCGCACCATCCGGATCACATCGAAAGGGCAGACCACCGCGCACTGGGCACATCCCGTGCAATGCGAGGGGTCATGCAGTTCGGCCTGCTTGGGGCCCCAGCCCCGGGGGCCTTGCGCCTGCAACCACAACACCTTGGGCGGGCAGGCCGCCACGCAGCGGCCGCAAGCGGTGCAGCGCTCGGTGTCGATGTGGGGCAGGGCGACAGGGGGAGGCACAGCCTTCCAGAATGTAGGCGAAATCAGGCGATTTCGGGCCTTGTTGCAAAGACACGCCGAAAGCGATGAATGCCACGAAATTGGCGCACCTCTGCCCGCCCAAACGGGCCCGATGTCTGCATGATGGTCTCCAGTGACTTGCGCTGCCCGGCAAGGGCAGCCCCCTCGACACCGCTTCACAGGAGGATGGCACCATGAACTGGCTCGACAACGTTTCGTCGGACCTGGATCAACCGATCGCTGCGGCCTGCCTGATGCATGGCCACTGGTTGCACCCCCTCAACCCCTTCTCGGAACCGGTGATGTGCCGGGTCGTGATGGACGTGGCCGAGCCCCGCGTGGTGGCCGCCCAGGTGATCGCACCTGGCCAGGTCCAGCACCTCGGCAGTGCCGAGCTCGAAGACCTCAACGCCGCCATGCTGGCCCAGGACGTCCACCGCAGCCCCACTGCCTGGGGCCTGAGCCCCTGCGCCAAGCTGCCAGGCTGGGCCCGCCCCAGCTTCAGCGAACGCCAGATCGAAGAACTGGAGCGCCTGCAGGGCTACCTGTCCGAAGCCGAAGACGAGGACATCGACAACGTGCTGCTGCTGCGCGACGACTTCCTGCGCGGCATCGGCATGAGCGACCACGACATGTACCGCGCCGTACGCCAGCCCGAGCACGGCACAGCGCCACGCCGGGGCGGCCGCCTGGCCAGCTGAGGGCCAGACAGGCGGTGGCAGGGCGCGGGGCTAAACTGCCCCGCCATGAAGGTTTCGCAACGCGCCCAGTCCATCACCCCCTTCCTGGCCATGGAGTTCGGCAAACGCGCCGCCGAGCTCGAAGCCGCCGGCCACCGGGTGATCCGCTTCAACATCGGTGAGCCCGACTTCGGCGCACCGCCGGCCGTGCGCGCCGAACTGCAGCGCATCGCCGCCGACACGGCCCTGCCCTACACGGGCGCCCTCGGCCTGCCCGCCTTGCGCGAGGCCATCGCCGGCTTCTACCAACAGGCGCATGGCGTGCACGTCGCGCCCGAGCGCGTGGTCGTGACCGCGGGGGCCTCGGCCGCGCTGTTGCTGCTCACCGCCGCGCTGGTGGACCCGGGCGACGAGGTCTTGGTGGGCGACCCGTCCTACCCCTGCAACCGGCAGTTCCTGAGCGGCTTTGGCGCCGACGTGCGCCTGGTGCCGACCGACGCGGCCTCGCGCTTCCAGCTCGACCTGGCCGCGGTGCAGCGGCACTGGTCACCGCGCACCCAGGGCCTGATGATCGCCACGCCCTCCAACCCCACCGGCACCTCGGTGCCGCCCGCAGAGCTGGCCGCCATCTGCGAATGGGCCCGAGCGCATGGCGCATGGCGCATCATCGACGAGATCTACCTCAACCTCAGCGACGCCCAGCCCGATGGCACGCCCGCGCCCACCGTGCTGGCCGCCGACCCCGGCGCCTGCGTCATCAACAGCTTCTCCAAGTACTTCGGCATGAC
>CAIQIL010000670.1 GCA_903871865.1 uncultured Burkholderiales bacterium | reverse complement strand
CCGGCCAGATCAACGGCACCACGGGTTACGAAGAGGCGGCGGCCCAAGGTCTGTTCGCCGGGGTGAACGCCGCGCTGCAGGCGCAGGGCAAAGAGCCCTTCACCCTGCGCCGCGACCAGGCCTACCTGGGCGTGCTGGTCGATGACCTGACGACCCAGGGCGTGACCGAGCCTTACCGCATGTTCACCAGCCGCGCCGAGTTCCGCCTGCAGCTGCGCGAGGACAACGCCGACCTGCGTCTGACCGAAATCGGCCGCCAGCTGGGCCTGGTGGGCGATGCCCGTTGGAGCGCCTTCAACCGCAAGCGCGACGCTGTTTCACGTGAAACAGAGCGCTTGCGCACGACCTGGGTGCGCCCCGCGACCTTGCCGCCGGCCGATGCCGAGCGCCTGGTGGGCAAGGCTCTGGAGCGCGAGTACAGGCTGGAAGACCTGCTGCGCCGCCCCGGTGTGGGCTACGACCAGGTGGCCGAAGCGGGCAAGCTGGGCGCCGCGCGCCATGCCGCCTCGCGTGCCGAGGCCGCCAACGGTGTGGTCACGGACGATGCCGCGCTGCCGCCGTCGGCCGTGGACCGCACCTCCCTGCGCGCCGAGCTGGGCGACACCCTGGCCGATGCCGTCATCGAGCAGGTGGAGATCAGCGTGAAGTACGCCGGCTACATCGACAAGCAGAACGACGAGGTCGAGCGCGCCGCGAGCTACGAGCACCTGCGCCTGCCCGATGACCTGGACTACACGGCCGTGTCCGCGCTGAGTTTCGAGGCGAGGCAGAAGCTGAGCAAGCACCGGCCCGAGACCCTGGGCCAGGCTTCGCGCATCTCGGGCATCACGCCGGCGGCCATCTCGCTCTTGCTGATCCACCTGAAAAAAGGGCGCTTCAAGGGATTCGCCCGGGCCGATGTCGTCTCCGATGCTGCGGCCGGCGCTGTGCCCCGAACCTCCGCGCCCCTGATGTCCTGAGCCCCTGACCCAGCATGACCCGACCTTCTTTCGGCCGCCTGCCGCCTGCCCGCAAGGCCCCCCGCGCGGCTCCCCGTCCCGCCACGCCGGTGGCGCCCCGCACCACGGAGCGGCCCGGTCAATGGGATGAGGCGACCTGGCTGGCGGCCATCCCGCCGGTGCTGGACGCCGTGGGCTTGAGCCTGTCGCCCGAGCAACTGGGCCAGCTGGCCCGCTACATGGGGCTGCTCAGCCACTGGAACGCGACCTACAACCTCACGGCCTTGCGCAGCGCGCCCGACATGCTCACCCACCACCTGGCCGATTGCCTGGCGGTGCTGCGGCCCTTGATGGCGCAGCTCGATGCGAGGGCGAACGTCGCGCCAGGGCAGGGGGGCGCACCGCTCCGGCTGCTGGACGTGGGCAGCGGTGGCGGTCTGCCGGGGGTGGTGCTGGCCATTTGCTGCCCGAACCTGCACGTCAGTTGCGTGGACACGGTGGGCAAGAAGGCCGCGTTCATCCGCCAGGTGGCAGCCGAGTTGCGCCTGCCCCACTTGCGCGGGGAACATGCCCGCGTCGAGCAATTGACGGGCCGATACGACCTGATCACCTCCCGTGCTTTCGCGTCGCTGGCCGACTTCGTGGGGCTCACCCGCCAGCAGCTCACCCCCGGTGGCGTCTGGATGGCGATGAAGGGCAAGCTGCCCGACGACGAGTTGGCCGTCTTGCCGTCCGATGTGGAGGTGTTTCACGTGGAACACCTGCAGGTGCCGGGCCTGGATGCGGAGCGCTGCCTGATCTGGCTGCGCTTGAAACCTGGGCTGCAAGCCGACTGAGCGTGGCGGGATGGCGTCATTTTGTGCTCCGCGTGAGGTGCGCAAGGTGCGTTGTGGTGCGGTGTTGTGGCTCAGTGGCTGTTTGGAGGGACGTGCGGGTCGATAATGGATTTGCACGATTTTCTGGAGAGCACCTTGCCAATCCTTGCCAAGCACCTGTGGGTTCAAGCGCATCTGACGCGGGGGCTGCGCGCCGCGGCGTCGACCACCTCGGCGGCTGTGGGTTTTGTCTTGATCCTGGCGGTGGGCGCTGCATGCGCCGGCACGGTGGCGGGGCAGGGCGATGCACGGTTTGAGCCACGCCGGCCGGCCCCTGTGACCGGGCGGGTGGGCAACGATGCCCCGACGGCCGTGGCGCCGCAGGCGGTGTCCACCGCGGTGCAGGTGCCTGCGCCCGCGCACCTGCCTGCTGCGCCGCATGACCTGCTTGCTTCCACTGGGGTGTCTCCTGCGGTGCCGGATGGCAAAGTTCTTGTGCAGACTGACAGCGTATCCCGCACGCCCGTGGCCAAGGTCAGCAAGACCGCAGGTGCACGCCAGCAGCCGGCCGTGGCGCGGGCGGCGCCCCACAGTGTTTCACGTGAAACCGCCCCGGGTGCCCGATCGAAAGCACCGCGTTCGCGCATCGCCCGGCACGAGCGCGACGGGAAAGGCCCACAGACGCTGGCCGAGCGGCGCGCAGCCAAGGCCCACGGCACCACCGCGGCACAGCATGCGCATGCCAAGGTGACTCATGCCACCCGTGTCGCAATCTCCGCCCATCAGAAACCAGCGCGGGCGCTTGCCGGCCGGTCAAGCGGGGCAGTCACCGCCGCCACAGACAGCCGCGGCCATCGCCGGTTGTCCCGCCCAGCCATCGACGCGAGGGCCGGGCACCCGGCCAAGGCCGTGGCCAGTGCCAAATCAACGGCAAAACACCAAGACACCCGCACGGCCGCCCAAGCCGCCAAGCCTGCCAAGGCCGCCCAGTCCCTGAAGCACAACGCGTCGGTGCGTTCGGCCAAAGCCGCGCCCTCGGGCACGGCCTCCGCCACCCGCCGCCGCGGGGTCTGATGCCCGGCACCCCAGGCGATAATCTCCCCATGCCGCACATCTTCTGCATCGCCAACCAAAAGGGCGGGGTGGGCAAAACCACCACCACCGTCAACCTGGCGGCCGGCCTGGCCCGAGAGGGCCAGCGCGTCCTCATCGTGGACCTCGACCCGCAAGGCAACGCCACCATGGGCTCGGGTGTGGACAAGCGCACCCTGGCGCACAGCGTCTATGACGTGTTGCTGGAAGATGCCAGCATCGCCGAGGCGCGCGTGCGCAGCGACAAGGCCGGCTACGACGTGCTGGGTGCCAACCGCGAACTGGCGGGCGCCGAGGTCGAGCTGGTCAACCTGGAGCGCCGCGACCGCCGCCTGAAGACGGCCATCGAGGCGGCCGCGGCCGACTACGACTTCGTGCTCATCGACTGCCCGCCGTCCCTGAGCCTGCTCACGCTCAACGGCCTGACCTGCGCCCACGGCGTGATCGTGCCCATGCAGTGCGAGTACTTCGCGCTCGAAGGCCTCACCGACTTGGTCAACACCGTCAAGCAGGTGCACGCCAACCTCAACCGCGAGCTGCAGCTCATCGGCCTGTTGCGCGTCATGTTCGACCCGCGCATCACCCTGCAGCAGCAGGTCAGCGACCAGCTCAAGTCGCACTTCGGTGACAAGGTCTTCGACACCGTCATCCCGCGCAACGTGCGCCTGGCCGAGGCGCCCAGTTATGGCCTGCCCGGCGTGGTGTTCGATCCGTCTTCCAAGGGCGCGCAGGCGTTCGTGGCCTTCGCCCAGGAGCTGGTGCGGCGCGTGGCGCCCAGCCTGGGCGCTGCGGCTTGACCCTGCCCGAGCCCCTCTCAGAAAACCGCCGGAAAGCGCGGACAATCACGCCCATGGCGACCAAGAAATCCAAAGGCCTCGGCATGGGCCTGGAGGCCCTGCTGGGCCCCAAAGTCAGCGACACCCCCCCAGCGAACGCAGGCACCGACGGCGCACCCTCGGTGCTGCGCCTCGACCGCATGCAGCCGGGCAAGTACCAGCCGCGCACGCGCATGGACGAGGGCTCGCTGTACGAGCTGGCCGAGAGCATCAAGTCCCAGGGCATCATGCAGCCCATCCTGGTGCGCCCGGTGGGCGACCCGGCCGAGGGCCGCTACGAGATCATCGCCGGCGAGCGCCGCTCCCGTGCGGCCAAGCTGGCGGGCCTCACCGAGGTGCCGGTGCTGGTCAAGGACGTGCCCGACGAGGCCGCCGCGGCCATGGCCCTCATCGAGAACATCCAGCGCGAGGACCTCAACCCGCTGGAAGAAGCGCAAGGCCTGCAGCGCCTGACCGCCGAGTTTGGCCTGACGCACGAGCAAGCCGCGCAAGCCGTGGGCCGCTCGCGCAGCGCCGCTTCGAACCTGCTGCGCCTGCTCAACCTGGCCGAGCCGGTGCAGGGCATGCTGATGGCCGGTGACATCGACATGGGCCACGCCCGCGCGCTGTTGCCGCTGGACAAGGCCGTGCAGATCACCACGGCCAACGAGGTGGCGGCCAAAAAGCTCAATGTGCGCGAGACCGAAAAGCTCGTCGCCAAGGTGCAGGGCGTGGGCCGCCAGGCACCGCTGCTGCGCGTCAAGGGCGAGAAATCGCGCGACGTGCTGCGCCTGGAAGAGCAGCTCTCCGACTTGCTCACCGCGCAAGTGGGCATTCACATCAAGCGCAAGACCAAGCGAGGCGAGCAGGGCGAGGTCACCATCCAGTTCGGCAGCCTCGACGAGCTCAATGGCCTGATCGACAAGCTGCGCGGCGGCCCCGAGGCCTGAGGCCGCGGCCCATGCCCTCCCGCCTGCTGACCTGGCCCCTGCCGGCCGCGGCCACCTGGGCCTTGGCCTGGGCGCTGGCCTTGGGCCTGCGGGCGGTGGACGCGCCTGCCTGGGCCGCGCTGGGCTTGCCGACCGCCCTGAGCGCCCTGGCGGCCTTGCTGCCCTGGGTGGCCACCACGGCCTGGCGCCGGGTCTTCGTGGCCGGGGGCTTCCCGCTGAGCGTGTTGGCGCAATCTGTCCAGGGCGGGCTGCCGGGGCAGGGCGGAGGCCTCGGCACAGGCATGCCGTCCTGGCTCTGGTTGGCCCCGCTGGCCTTGCTGTTGCTGGCCTACCCCCGCCGCGCCTGGCGCGATGCGCCGGTTTTCCCCACGCCGCGCGGGGCCCTGGACGCGCTGCCTGCCCACATCCGCCTGCCCGATGGCGCCCGTGTGCTGGACGCCGGCTGCGGCATGGGCGACGGCCTCATGGCTTTGCATGCAGCCTTGCACCCGACCTGGCCGCAGGCGCGGCTGGAAGGGGTGGAGTGGAGCGCCCTGTGGCGCGGCGTGTCGGCCTGGCGCTGCCCCTGGGCCCGGGTGCGCCGCGGCGACATGTGGGCCGACGACTGGGCGGCGTTCGACCTCGTCTACCTGTTCCAGCGCCCCGAGACCATGCCCCGCGCCATGGCCAAGGCTGCGCGGGAAATGCGCCCGGGCAGCTGGCTGGTCAGCCTGGAGTTCGAAGCCATCGGCTGGTCACCGCACGCCCGCATCGACCTGGCCGGCGGGCGCCCGGTGTGGGTGTACCGCCTGGGTGCGCCGTCTGCCAATGCAGGTGCCAATGCACGTGCCGATGCCGGGGCCGGTTCAGCGCCCGGCTTGGCGCCCGGCCCACGCCCCAGCCGCCGCTGAACAGGCCCGCGCCAACCCTTCGGCGCACGTCCGGCCGGGCCCCGCACTACACTCTCGCGTTCCACTCAGACTGCCCAAGCCGATGTCCGCACCGCCCACCGCCCCCGCCGCGCCGTTCACGCAGGAGGACTACCGCGCCGCCCTGGGCCAGTTCACCACCGGGGTGACCATCGTCACAGCGCGTGCGGCCGACGGCCGTTTGCTGGGCCTGACGGCCAACTCCTTCAACTCGGTGTCGCTGGCGCCGCCGCTGGTGCTCTGGAGCCTGTCCAGCCAGTCCAGCTCCATGCCGGGCTTCCAGGCGGCCACGCACTACGCCATCAACGTGTTGGCGGCCGACCAGCGCCTGCTGGCCGAGCGTTTCTCACGCAAGGGCATCGACCGCTTCGACGGCGTGGCCTGGCGCGCGGGCCTCACCGGGGCCCCGGTCATCGACGGTGCCGTGGCGGTGTTCGAGTGCCGCAACCGCAGCCAGCACGCCGAGGGCGACCACATCATCTTCGTGGGCGAAGTGGCGCACTGCAGCCGCCGTGTGGGCGCCACGCCTTTGGTTTACCACGGCGGGCGCTTCTTCACCGATTTGCCGATCTGATCGACCGGACCGGCGGCACGTGGCCGCCGCCGCGAGGGCTCAGAGCGCGTCACCCCGCGCGCAGCGGTCCAGCAGGGCCAGCAGCCGGCCCACGTCCAGCGGCTTGGTGAGGTATTCGACGAAACCGCGCTGGCGCGCCTCGCTGATCTGGTCGGGCATGACATCGGCCGACAGCGCCACCCGCGGGATGGCCGCCGTTCGCGCATGCAGGGCCAGGGCGTCGGACACGTCCAGGCCGTTCATGTCGCCCAGGTGCATGTCCAGCAGCAGCAGGTCGGGCGGCTGCGACAGGGCCATGGCGATCGCCTCCTGCCCGCAGGTGGCCACGTCCAGGTGCCATTGCGGGCGCATGCGCATGACCTGGCGCAGCAGCTCCACATTGACCACATTGTCCTCGGCGTAAAGCACCGTCAGGCCGTCGGCCATGCCGTCGTCGAGCGCGCCAAAGCCCGTGCGCGGGCGCGTGGCCAGGGCGTCGTCGTCGTGCGGGGCCTCGGCGCGCGGCAGCCAGACGCGGAAGTGCGTGCCCGCGCCCTGGCGGCTGCTGACCTCGATGCGGCCGTGCATGAGCTCCACCAGGCGCTTGACGATGACCAGCCCGATGCCGGTGCCCTCGATGCTGGTGCGCTCCGCCCCCAGGCGGTTGAAGGGCTCGAAGAGGTGGGCCAGCTGGGCATCGTTCATGCCCCGCCCGGAGTCGCTGACGGTGATGACGACCTCGCGGTCCAGGCCCATGGCCTCGACCATGACGCGGCCGCCCGGCTGGTTGTACTTGACGCCGTTGGACAGCAGGTTGACCAGGATCTGGCGCAGGCGCACCGCGTCGCCGTGCACGAACAGGTCGGGCTCCGGGGGCGTGCAGACCAGGTGCAGCTGGGCGTCGCTGGCCTGGTTGCTCACCAGGGCCACGGCGGCATCGAGCACATCGGACAGGGGCAGGGGCTCGATGGCCATGGGCAGGCTGCCGGCCTCGATGCGGGAGAGGTCCAGCACATCGGTGAGCATGGCCAGCAGGTGGGCGCCGGCGCGCTCGATGTGGTCGACCTTGCCGCGCTGGTCCGGGTGCAGGGGGTGGCGCGGGTCCACGCGCAGCAGTTGCGCGAAACCCAGCATGGCGTTGAGCGGGGTGCGCAGCTCGTGGCTCATGCGCGAGAGGAATTCCGTCTTGGCCTTGCTGGCGCGCTCGGCAGCGCGCGCGGAGTTCATCGCGTCCTGCATCTGCTGGCGCTCGGTGATGTCTTCCACCACGGCGATGAACTGCACCGGCTCACCCTGCGCGTCACGCAGCACGGCCACGTTCAGCGAGGCCCACACCACCTGTCCGTCGGGGCGGACATAGCGCTTTTCGGTGACGTAGCCCGCCGTGCGGCCGTGGAGGGCCGCTTCCATGTGGGCGCGCGAGGCGGACACATCGTCCGGATGGGTGATGTCCTGCACGTGCAGGCCGACCAGATCCGTGCGGCGGCGCCCGACGATGTCGGCGAAGCGCGGGTTGGACTCCAGGATGCGGCCGCGCAGGG
>CAIQIL010000669.1 GCA_903871865.1 uncultured Burkholderiales bacterium | reverse complement strand
GCCGGTTTCAGCGCAGGGCGCGGAAATCCGTGCCCATGTTGCCAAGCCCCGTCATTTGCGCAGCCCGGTTGGCTATCGACTGCAGTTCCTTGAACAGTACCAGCCCAATAGCACCGCCTATCTGCCGATCGATTTGCGTGATCAGTTGCATGCCTTGGGCCGCTCGCCAGCAGCGCAAACACCCGCAGGCACCTTTGCCAGAGACATCCTCAACAGGCTGTTGATTGATTTGTCATGGGCTTCGTCGCACCTGGAGGGCAATACCTACAGCCGGCTGGACACTGAACGGCTGATCGAGTTCGGTCAGGTCGCCGAGGGCAAGGATGCGTTGGAGACGCAGATGATCCTGAACCACAAGCAGGCCATCGAGTACCTCGTGCTCAACCCGGAAAATGCCAGGGTGGAAGCGAACACGCTCATTGCCTTGCATGCGTTTCTGTCAGACGGCTTGATGGCGGACCCTGCTGCTGTGGGTCGTATCCGTCGACGCGCAGTGGAGATCGGCGGCAGTGTCTATTTGCCCATTGCCCTGCCTCAGCGCCTGGAGGAGCTCTTCGGCATCGTGGTTCAAATGGCCGCGGAGATCGAGGATCCGTTCGAGCAAGCCTTTTTCCTGATGGTGCACTTGCCCTATCTGCAGCCCTTCGAGGATGTGAACAAGCGCGTGTCGCGCCTGGCGGCGAACATTCCGTTCATCAGGCACAACCTGTGCCCGCTGTCGTTCATCGACGTGCCTCAACAAGCCTATGTGGCAGCCATGCTGGGGGTGTACGAGCTGAACAGGGTGGAGTTGCTGCGCGATGTTTTTGTGTGGGCTTACGAGCGCTCTTGCCAGCAGTACGTCGCCGTGAAGCAAACCCTCGTGCCGCCTGACCTCTTCCGTTTGCGCCACCGACAGGCGCTGGCAGAGGTGATCGCGGCCATCGTGAGGCAAGGGGACGTGGCCACGGCACTGGCAGTGAGAGGCAAGGTGCCGCCCACAGTGGCCCCCTCAGAGCGCGAACCGTTTGTTCAGTTGGTGCTGAACGAGTTGGCTGCAATGCATGCTGGCAATGCCGTGCGCTTTGGCATTCGCCCGCTGGAATATGCCGCTTGGCAGGGTCGCCAAGGCATGAACAGGTAGCCTTTCCGGTCAGTCCGCAGACTGGATGCGCACCATGCCGGCATAGATGCCGCCCAGGGCCATCAACTCGGCATGCGTGCCTTGCTCGACGATACGCCCTTCAGACATCACGCAGATGACGTCGGCATTTTTGATGGTGCTCAGGCGGTGCGCGATGAGGATGAGCGTCTTGGCGTGGCGCAGGTCCTCGATGGAGCGTTGCACCACGGCCTCCGATTCGGAGTCGAGCGCCGAGGTGGCTTCGTCGAAGATCCACACCGCCGCGTCGCGGTACAGGGCGCGCGCGATGGCCAGGCGCTGGCGTTGGCCGCCCGACATCATGCTGCCGTTGGTGCCGATGCCGGTGTCCATGCCTTGGGCCATGGTGGACACGTGGTTCCAGAGGTTGGCCGCGCGCAGGCATTGCTCCACCTTGGCGCGGTCGATGCCGATGGGGCTGGCGTAGGCGACGTTCTGCGCCACGCTGCCGTCGAACAGGACGATGTCTTGCGAGACCACGGCAAAGTGCCGGCGCAGGCTGGCCAGTTTGAGGTCTTCGATGGGAGTGCCATCGAGCAGGATGTGCCCTTCGGACGGGTTGGCAAAGCGCAGCAGGGTGTTGACCACCGTGGTCTTGCCTGCGCCCGACGACCCCACGAGGGCCACCGTTTGCCCGGGTTCGATGTGCAGCTTGAAGCCGTTGAGGGATGGCGCGGCCGCGCCCTCGTAATGCACCTTGACGTTGTCAAAGGCGATGTCGCCACGCGAGGTGGGCATCTCCCGCGTGCCGTTGTCAGGCTCGACCGGCGCGTTGATCAGGTCGAAGGCACCGCGCGCGGTGATGAGCGCACCCGTGACCGGCTGGTAGACGTCGGTGAGGTGGCGCATGGGCGAAATCGTCATCAGCAGGGCGGTGATGAAGGAGACGAATTCACCCACCGTGGTGGAGCCCTGGCTGGCCTGGTGGATGGCCAGGGTGATGATGATCGACACGCCGATGGCGGCCACGACCTGCGTCATCGGGGTGATGAGGGAGCTGGTGGCCATGGTCTTGAGCACCATGCGGCGCAGCACATGGGCTTCCTTGTCGAAGCGGGCCAGCTCGAAGTCGGCCGCGTCGAAGGTGCGCACGACGCGCCAGGCTCGGGCGTTGTCGTCCACGGTGTTGACCAGGCGCTGCTGCGATTCGTACTGGGCCTGGCCCACATGCTGCAGGCGCTTTTGCACGCGCTTGAGCAAGAAACCCAGCAGCGGCATGCTGACGAAGGACAGCAGGGTGAGCTGCCAGTTCAGGTACAGCAGGTAGCCCAGCAGGAACACCAGGGTCATGGAGTCCTTGATCACGGAAATCACGACGTTGCCCAGCGTCTGCGAGGCGAACTGCGGGTCGTTGATGATCTTGGTGACGGCCACACCGGGGCTGATCAAGGTGAACAAGCTGGCATCGGCGCGCAGCAGGCCGCGCATGAGGTCGCGGCGCAGGCTGAGCACCACGCTGGAGACGCTGTCCGTCATCGCGTAGTTGCCCGCGAAGTTGAACAGGCCGCGCACCAGGAACAGGCCGATGATGACGATGGGCACCAGCCACAGGGGGTAGTTGAGCCCTTCCTTGAAGCCGGAGTCGATCAGCTTCTTGAACAGGGCCGGGATGACCGGCTCGACCGCCGCCCCCGCCGTGAAGAGCAAGAAGGCCCCGGCGAACTTCTTCCAGTGCGGTTTGCCGTACGCGAGGATCTTGCGTCCGGTCTCTTTCAGTTCCAGGTTCTGCTCAGGCGTTTGCGCCATGACGGGCCTCTCTCAGCAGGCCGAGCACATGCTCGACGGTGATGTCGGACAGGCGGGCTGCCGTCACGTTGCGCATGTTCTGCGGGTCCTGGTCGAGGGTTGGGCGCGAGCCGATGATGACGAAGCTGGGGCGGCCCACCGCGGCGGCCACGTTGACCATGCCGGTGTCGTTGCCCACGCAGAAATCGGCCACTTGCAGGGCCGCGGCGCTGCCCAGCACCGGGGCGTCGGTGACGGTGGTCAGTGCGTGGCGGACCTTGTCTGGGATCAAGGCTTCGATTTCGCGCGCCAGTGCCACCTCGCCGGGGCCGCCCAGCAGCATCACGCCCGCGCCTTCGGCGATCAGCGCGCAGGCCAGGTCGGCGTAGTTCTGGACGCCCCACTGCTTGTGCGTTTCGCTGGTGCCGATGGCAAAAGCGTAGAGCGGGTGGGGCATGTTCGCCAGGCGCGTTTGCATCTGCGCCAGCAGCTCGGTGGGCGGGTGCAGGTGCGGCACGATGGGCTCAGGGCAGTAGCCATGCGCCACCATGAAGGCACTCGCCTCGGGGTACACCGCCAGCGAAGGGCCTTGGTAGGCTTCGATGAAGGGGCCGCTGTTGAGGAACATGCGCTGCAGGAAGCGGTAGCCAAAGCCCTGGCGGATGCCGATGCCGCTGAGCCAGGCCACCAGGCCTCGGCTGGGGCGGCCTGAGAACAGGATGATGCGGTCGAAGCGGCCGGCCTTGAGCTGCTGCGCCATGCGCCACATGCCCGCGAAGCCCGCGTGCTTGCCGCGGCGCTTTTCGCCACGGCGGGGGCGGTGGTCGTGGTCGATGACCTCGTCCACCCAAGGCTCCTTGCCAATGAAGGCGCGCGTCAGCGTCGAGGGTTGGGCGACCACGGTCACGCGCCCGTCCTGGCTCTGGTCGGCGATCAGCTTGAAGTAGGGGATGTGCCAGACCAGGTCACCGATGCCGGCGTATTGCAGCAAGACGACGGTGCGGGGCCGGGAGTCATTCGAAGAGGGCATGCACAAAAGGTGGGCAGACGGCTAACCCGGTATTTTGCCTTGCCCTGAGCCTGTGCCTGCCCCTGATCGGAACTGACACATTTGTACCGACAATACGGGTCCTGATTCCCGCACTTTCCTCTGCACTTTTGTCAGCCAGACCGAACGCCATGAATTCGACTGCCCGCCCCGATCGCCAGACGCTCGCCAGCCGCCGTGTGCTGGTGGTGGGTGATGTGATGCTGGACCGCTACTGGTTCGGCGCTGTGGAACGCATCTCACCCGAGGCCCCGGTGCCCGTGGTCCGCGTGGCCAGCGAGCAGGAACGTGTGGGCGGCGCCGCCAACGTGGCGCTCAACGTCAAGACCCTGGGTGGCAACGTCACCCTGCTGAGCATGGTCGGCCAGGACGAGCCGGCCCGCCGCCTGCGCGAGCTGCTGGAAGCCCACGGCGTGGCCACGGTGCTGGGCCAGGACCCGGGCATGCAGACCATCGTCAAGCTGCGCATCATCGGCCGCAACCAGCAGCTGCTGCGCGTGGACTTCGAGCGCGAGCCCACCCACGAGGTGCTGGCCCAGATGCTGGGCGATTTCGAGCGCGAGCTGGCGAACCACGACGTGGTGCTGTTTTCGGATTACGGCAAGGGCGGCCTGGCCCACATCCCCCGCATGATCGAGATGGCCCGCCAGGCCGGCAAGCCCGTGCTCATCGACCCCAAGGGCAGCGACTACGCCCGCTACGCCGGTGCCACGGTCATCACGCCCAACCGCGCCGAGCTGCAGCAGGTCATTGGCAACTGGAAGGACGAGGCCGAGCTGGTCGCCAAGGCCGAGGCGCTGCGCGTGCAGCTGGGCCTCGACGCCTTGCTGCTGACGCGCTCGGAGGAAGGCATGTCGCTGTTCGAGCCGGGCCAGGTCAGCAATGTCCAGGCGCAGGCGCGCGAGGTGGCCGATGTCACCGGCGCGGGCGACACCGTCATCGCCACCATGGCCCTGATGATGGCCTGTGGCCTGTCGATGGCCGATGCCATGGCGCACGCCAACCGCGCTGGCGGCCTGGTCGTGGCCAAGTTCGGCACCGCGACGCTGAGCTACGAGGAGCTGTTCGCATGAGCGACCATCCCTTTCAGTCCCTGATGGACAAGGTCTGCGAGCGCGAGGACATCGCCGTGCGCATGGCCGCGCTGCCCCAGCCCGTGGTCTTCACCAACGGCGTGTTCGACGTGCTGCACCGCGGCCACGTGGCCTACCTGCACGAGGCCCGCCAGCTGGGTGGCTCGCTGGTGGTGGCCGTCAACTCGGATGCGTCGGCACGCATGCTGGGCAAGGGCCCTGACCGCCCGCTGAACAAGGCCGAGGACCGCGCGGCGGTGCTGGCCGGGCTGGCGTCTGTCTCGCTGGTCACCTTCTTCGACGAGCGCACGCCGGTCAACCTGATCAAGGAAGCGCGCCCCGACCTCTACGTCAAGGGCGGCGACTACGACATGGAGACCCTGGAAGAGACCGCCGTGGTGCGTTCCTGGGGCGGTGAGGCGCTGGCGATTCCTTTCGTCGATGGCTACTCCACGACCTCGCTGGTCAAGCGCATCCGGGCCGGGCAGTCGTCCGACGCCGTGCCGCAGGCCTCGGCCTTGACGTCACCGCGCAAGGCCGCTTTCCTGGACCGCGACGGCGTCATCAACCTGGACCGTGCCTACGTCCACCAATGGGACGAGTTCGAGTTCGTGCCCGGCGCCGTCGATGCCATGCGCCGCCTGCGCGAAGCCGGTTACGTGCTCATCGTCGTGACCAACCAGTCGGGCCTGGCGCGCGGCATGTACACCGAGGAGCAGTTCCAGACGCTGACCACGCACATGCGCGCTGCGCTCAAGGCGGCCGGCGCCGAGGTCGAGGCGGTGTACCACTGCCCGCACCACCCCAAGGGCACGGTGCCCGAGCTGGCCGTGGACTGCGATTGCCGCAAGCCCGAACCCGGCATGATCCTGCAAGCTGCGCGCGAGCATGGCCTGTCGCTGGCCGATTCCTTCATGGTGGGCGACAAGCCCTCCGACATCGAAGCCGCGCGTGCGGCCGGCGTGGGGCGTGCGTACATCGTGCAGTCGGACAATGCCGAATCCACCGATGGTCTGGCCGGTGCCGATGCGGCGCATGCCGACCTGGCGGCCTGTGTGGATGCGCTGCTGAAGGGCTGAGCGGACGGGGCTCTCTGCCCGATTGCCCGATCTCAGCGTGCGGCGTGCCGCGCGATGGCACGCCCGTACACGCCCAGGTTGCCGCTCACCATGGCGTCGATCGAGAAGCGCTGCTCCACCCAGGCGCGGCCCGCCTGGCCGTAGCGCTGGCGCACATCGGCCGAGCCCAGCAGCTTGTTCAAAGCGGCCGTCAAGGCGGCGGTGTCGCCCGGCTCGATCAGCTCGCCATTCAGCCCCGGCTGGACGATCTCGGGGATGCCCCCCGCACGACCGCCCACCAGGGGCACGCCACAGGCCGCGGCCTGCAAGAGCGACACGCCCAGCCCCTCCATGAACGCCGGGTGGGCCAGCACGTCCAGGCAGGGCAGGATGCGGTCGAGGTCTTTGCGGAAGCCGGGCAGTTGCACATGCCGTGACAGCAGGGCATCGCCCTGCACGCGCGCCGCGATCTCATCGCGCAGCGGGCCTTGGCCGAACAGCAGCACCCGCGCGTTCGGGTGCGCCGCCAGCACCGCGGGCAGGGCGTCGAGCAGCGTGCTGTGGCCTTTGCGCGCGATGAACTGCGCCACCATGCCGATGACCAGGTCGCCATCGTTCAGGCCGAAGGTCTCGCGGAACCAGGCCAGGTGCGAGCGGTCTGGCCGGTAGTGCGCCGTGTCCACCGCGCTGAGCACGCAGTGCAGCTTCGGCAGAGGCACGCCCTCCGACAGCAGCACCTGGCGGATGCCATCAGAGATGGTCACCACCTCGTCGTAGAGCCGGTACTTGAGCTTGACCACGAAGCGCGATTCGGGGTTGTCCACGCGGCGGCTCAGCACCACGGGCACGCCCTCCAGCCGTGCCGCCAGCGCCCCCCAGAGGTCGCTGCCCCGGCGGCTGTGCAGGTGCACCACGTCGGGCTGGACCTCGCGGATGAGTTGGCGCAGCCGGCCGGTGAGGGCCACGTCGGCATCGCCCTTCATCGTCATCTGGACGACGGTGGCGTGTGGCGCGGCCTCGGTGGCGATGGCGCTGCCAGTGGGGCAGGCCAGCACGCAGTCGATGCCGCGCGCCTTCAGGCCACGCAGCAGGAACACGACCTGCAGCGCACCGCCGTAGAGGTGCATGCCGGCTTCGACGTGCAAGACCTTCATGCCTCGCCTCCCGCCGCCAGGCCGGGCTCGGCGGCCCGCAGTGCCAGCAGTTCCAGTGCTTGCAGGCTGACGCGGTCCACGGTGAGCTGCTTCATGCAGGTGAAGTCGCCGTTGCAGGTCGGGCGACGGCGGCAGGGCGAGCAGGGCAGGGCGTCGTACATCACGCGGGTCAGCGGCGTGGGGCCTTGCAGGTAGGGCCGGGTGGAGCCGAACAGCGCCAGCGTGGGCACACGCAGGGCCGTGCCCATGTGGGTCAGGCCGGTGTCCACGCCAATGACCAAGTGGCTATCGGCGATGAGCGCCACGCTCTCGTCCAGCTTGAGCGCACCGGCCAGCGAGGGCACTTGCGGCACGTCGGCCACGATGCGCGCGGCGGCTTCGCGGTCGGTCGGCCCGCCCAGCACCACGGGCTGCAGCCCTTGGTCCCACAGCGCTTGCGCCAGCTCGGCCCAATTCGCTTCGACCCAGTGCTTCTGCGGGCGCGTGGTGAAGGGGCACAGCACCACCAGCGGGCGGCCAGAGTGCGGCGTGTGCGCGACCTGCAGGGCGTCGGCCAGCACCTGGCGCGCGCGGGCCTGCTGTGCTTCGCCCACGGCCAGGTCGTGCACGAAGCTGCCTTGCGGTGCGCCCAGGTAGCGCGACAGGAAGCGGTACTCCGAGCCCATCACCGGGTCGGCGCCAGGCGTGGGCGTCACCACCTCGTGCACCAGGCGGTGGCTGCCCTCGCGGGCGATGATGCTGACGCGGCGCGGCGCACCCGTGAACCAGGCCAGCAGGCCGCTTTTGAGCAGGCCCTGGCCGTCGAGCACCAGGTCGAATTGCTGGGCGCGCAGCATGGCGCGGAACTGCCGCACCTCGCGCCACAGCGCCAGGTAGCGCTTGGCCTTGAACAGCTGCTCCCATTGCGTGCGCGGCCAGATCAGCACCTGCTTCAAGCGCGGGTTGTGCTTGAGCAAGGGCGCGCAGCCCGCCTCGCACAGCCACGACACCTCGGCATCGGGGAAGGCCGTCTTCAGTGCCGGGATCAGGCCCGAGGCCATGACGATGTCGCCCAGCGCCGACAGGCGAACGATGAGGATGCGGCGCGGCGCGGGAGGCTGGGAGGATGCGGACATCGTCGTGAGGCGGTTTCAGCGTGCCGATGAGGCTGGTGCCAGCGCATGGGCGTACACGTCCAGCGTGCTGGCCACCATGCGTTCGGCCGTGAGGTGCTGTTCGTAGTGCTGGCGGCCCGAGGCGGCCAGGCGTGTGGCCAGGGCGCGGTCACTGTGCAGGCGCGCCATGGCCTGGCCCAGCGCGGTGGCATCGTCCGGGGGCACTTGCAGGCCGGTGTTCTCGTGCAGGACGATCTCGGGCACGCCGCCCACCGTCGTGGCGATCACGGGCAGGCGCGCGGCAAAGGCCTCGACCAGCGACAGCGGCAAGGCCTCGCGGCGCGAAGACAGGGCATAGGCATCGAAGGCCGGCAGGATGCGTTGCACGTCTTTGCGGTAGCCCAGCAGGTGCAGGCGCGCGGCCACGTCGGGGTGCGCTTCGTGCAGCGCCTGCCGCATCCGCTCGAACTGTGCGCCGAACTCGGTGGCTGGGTCGCCCATCAGGTACAGGTGCACGCCAGATGTTGCATCGCCCGGCGTCTGGCCCAGCGCTTGCAGCAGCAGGTCCTGCCCCTTGTCGTGGATGAAGCGGCCGGCGTTGGCCACCGCGAACACGCCATCGGGGATGCCCAGCTCGCGGCGCAAGACCACGCGCTGCGCGGCCCATTCATCGGGCGTGCCCTGCCAGGGGCCATCGGGCACACCGTTGTGGACCACGCTGATGCGCTCGGCCGCATAGCCTGCGGCCACGAGGTTGCGCTTGACCGCGTCCGACACCGCGATGATCTGCGCGCAGCGCTGCATGTGCGTCTTGGCCGTGGTGGCGTGCGCCGTGCACACCGCCAGCGGCTTGCGCTGCATGTGGCCGGCGCGCCCCGCATAGGCGGCACCGCGGATGAGGTGGCCATTGACGATGTCCGGCTGCCAGCGCTTGACCAGGCGGTGCAACTGCCAGTGCGACCACGGGTCGTACAGCCCGTGCATGGGGATGTGCACCGCTGCGATGCCCGCCTCGGCGCAGGCCTTGCCCAGCCAGGAGTCCAGCGGCCCGGCGAACATCACGGCATGCCCGGCCGCGCGCTGGCCCTGCATCGTCATCATGACGTGGTTCTCGGCGCCACCGTAGCCGTGGCTGTGCAGGACGTGGACGATGCGCATGCGTGCGGCCGGCCTCGTCACGACGGCATCCGGTCAGGCAAAGCCGCCTGGCCTTTGCGCGCCTGTTTGGCGTGCAGCTTGAAGGCGAAACCGAGGACGTTGTCGCCGTAGGAGATGGCCTTGCGCGTCAGCTCGAAGGGGTTGTCCGACAGGTTGGCCGCGCCGCGGATGCAGGTCGTGGCCGTGCGGTAGCCGGCTTCCTGCACCAGGTCGCGCGCGCGCAGCGAGTAGTCGCCATAGGGGTAGCAGAAATCGGGCACGGCCTCGCCCAGCACGTCTTCCAGCGCCTTCTTGCTGTCGAAAATCTCGCGGCGCTGCTCGGCCGCGCTCAGCGTGGACAGGCGCGGGTGCGTCACCGCGTGCGAGCCGAAGTCACAGCCCTCGCGTTTGAGCTGGCGCACCGCCGCGGCGTCCATCAGCTGGGGCTGGTGCGGCCAGTCGGTGAGCCAACTGGCGGTTTTGCCGATCAGGTCGCTGACCAGGTACACGGTGGCCGAGCAGCCGAACTCTTGCAGCGCGGGCCAGGCGTGTTCGCGGAAGTCGTCGTAGCCATCGTCCACGGTGATGACCACCGAGCGTTTCGGCAGCGGTCGGCCTTCGAACAGGCAGGCATGGGCTTGCGCCAGGTTGAGCACCTCGAAGCCCATCAGCTTCAGGTAGCGCAGTTGCGCACGGAAGCGGTCGATGTGGCAGAACAGCGCCCGGTGCGCGTCAGGGCGCGGGTACAGGCCGATCTGGTGGTACATCAGGATCGACATCGGCGGTGAGGCCGGTGCTGAAACCGGGGGCAGGGTGCTCATGAACGGGGCGGTGGTGCTCAGGGTGCCGAATGTAACCCAGGACATGCCGGCGGGCGGCGGTGCGCTCGGCATGCGGACACCGCCACAGTGCGGGAACAGTGGCGACGATCCATGGGGCGTCGCCTGGCCAAGTCCTCAGGCCTCGGTGCTTCCTTGCCCGCGCGCCTTGTCCGCGCGCCGTTCGTAAGGGCAATGCCCTGGCCGCGG
>CAIQIL010000668.1 GCA_903871865.1 uncultured Burkholderiales bacterium | reverse complement strand
GAGAAGATCACGCCCACCGATGGCACGGCGGTGGAGGGCATCGGCACCTTGATGTCCACTGGCATGAGCTTCGAGCAGGCCGCGGCGCAGATCAACCGGCTCATCGACCAGCAGGCCTTCACGCGGGCGGCCGACGACGTCTACCTGGCCTCGTCGATCTTGTTCCTGTGCCTGATCCCCATCGTGTGGCTGGCCAAGGTCAAGAAGGGCGGCGCGGCGGTGGATTCGGGCGCGCATTGAAGCGGGTCTGAACGCTCAGGCTGGCACCTGGTAGTGCGCCTCGCCCATCAGGTCGATGCCGCAGGCCAGGTTCTCGGCCCACTGGATGAACTGCGGCACGGCCTCGCCCACCAGCGGGGCGCCGTGCTGCGGCGCGATCATGTCGATGCGCAGCTCGCGCACCATGCGGGCCCAGCAGCGCAGGATCTTGTTGGAGACCATGTAGCGGCGGTGGAAGGCCTCCATGCCGCGTGGCAGCGTGGCCAGCGAGCTGATGGGTTTCGTGGCGTCGGGGCCGGTCTGCATGGACACGCCCAGGTCGCCCGAGAACAGTATGCGGCTGACCGGGTCGTAGAACTGGAAGTTGCCCTCGGCGTGCATGAAGTGCGCGGGCAGGGCGATGAGTTCGTGCCGGCCCACGGGGATGCGCATGCCCGGGTCGGGGATGCCGACGATGCGGCCCGTGGTCTTGCCCGGTTTGCAGAAGTGCGGCACGAAGCGCTCCCACAGCGTGGAGACGTAGAGCTTGGCGTCGGGCGTGGCCGTCATCCAGCGGTCGAGCGAGGCGATGATGTCCGGGTCGGCGTGCGAGGCCAGGATGGCCGAGAGCCTGGAGGGCGGGAAGTGCCGCGTCATGCCCAGGTAGAGCTCGCTGTAGGCCAGGTTGCCGCCCGGGTCGATGATGGCGCCGACATCGCCATCGACGATGAGGAACTGGTTGGCCTGCACCGCCTCGCCGCCTTCGTTGCCCAGGTCGGAAAACATCAGGCAGGCGTGGTTGGCGCTGCGGAACAACTCTTGTGGCATGGCGGCCTCCCGTTTTTGGATGCGCGAGCTTACGTCGCAGGCCTCGTGGGGAGGCTTAATCCAGATCAAGCCAAATCAAGCCAAGCCAAGCCAAGCCAAGCGATGGCCCTGGCCTGTCGGGGTCAGCGCGGTGGCTGTGGCGGCGCTGCCCTCGTGAAGATGGCACAGGCTTGCTCGGCCAGGGCGTCGGCATCCAGGCCGCTGTCGCAGGCCAGCACGTGGCGCTGCGGCATGCTGCGCAGCCACGTGACCTGCCGCTTGGCGAGCTGGCGGGTGGCGGCGATGCCGCGCTCGGTGAGCTCGGCCAGGGTGCGCTGGTCGCGCAGGTCGAGGCCCGCGTCCAGTGCTTCCCAAACCTGGCGGTAGCCCACGCAGCGCATGGACGGCATGTCGATGTCCAGGTCGCCACGCGCACGCAGGCGGACGACCTCGTCGATGAAGCCTGCGGCCATCATCTGCTCGAAACGCAGGGCGATGCGGCGGTGCAGCCAGGCGCGGTCTTGGGGCTCCAGCGACACCAGCGTGGCCGGTGTGCCCGATGTGGCGGCACCCGCGCCGTGCAGCTTTTGCTGGAAGGCCGACAGCGGCTGCCCGGTGGCCACCCAGACCTCG
>CAIQIL010000667.1 GCA_903871865.1 uncultured Burkholderiales bacterium | reverse complement strand
TGGCCACGTTCAGCGCCATGCACACCAGCACCGCCGCCACCAGCGAGATGCTCAGCAGCACCCAGCCCGGCCAGCCGGTGTCGCCCAGGGCCGTGACCACCGTCCAGCTCACCAGCGCGCCCACCATCAGCACCTCGCCATGGGCGAAGTTGATGAGGTTGATGATGCCGTAGACCATGGTGTAGCCGAGCGCCACCAGGGCGTACATGCTGCCCAGCACCAGGCCGTTGATCAGTTGCTGAATGAAGGTGTCCACGGATTCTCAGAAGCAAAAAGCCCGCCAGGGTGGCGGGCTGTGGCCCTTGGATGGCCCCGGATTATGGGTCAAGCCCAGGACAGTGCTCAGGCCGCTCAGAACAGCGAAGGCAGCTTGAGCGAGTCCACCGTCCAGCGGATGATCTTTTGCTTGAAGCCCGTGTACGGCGGGAAGAAGAGCTTGGCCATCAGCACCGGCCCGGACTTCAGCACCGCACGCTCGTGCGAGAAAGCCTTGAAGCCGTACTCGCCGTGGGCGCTGCCGATGCCGGAGTTGTTCACGCCGCCGAAGGGCAGGTTGCCGTGGGCGTAGTGCAGCACGCAGTGGTTGATGGCCACGCCGCCCGAGCTGGTCTGCTCGATGAGGCGGCGGGTGCGCGCCTTGTTGGTGCTGAACAGGTACAGCGCCAGCGGCTTGGGGTTGGCGTTGATCTCGCGCACCACCTCATCGACATCGCGGTAGGTGATGACGGGCAGCACCGGGCCGAAGATTTCCTCCGACATGATGCTGGCCTCGGCGGGCACCTGCTCCAGCAACGTGGGCGCGATGTAGCACTGCGCCAGGTCCACATCGCCGCCCAGCAGCACCTTGGCGCCACGGGTTTGCGCGTCGCTCAGCAGGCCGGCGATGCGCTGGGTGTGGCGCTGGTTGATGATGCGCGCGAAGTGCGGACTGCTGCGCTGCGCCTCGGGCGTGGCGCCGTAGCGGGTGGCGATGACGGCGCGGCAGGCCTGCACGAAGCGGTCTTTCACCGACTCGTGCACGAAGACGTGGTCGGGCGCCACGCAGATCTGGCCGCAGTTGGCCAGCTTGCCCCACATCAGCGTTTCGGCGGCCAGCTTGAGGTCGGCGGTTTCATCGACGATGACCGGCGACTTGCCGCCCAGCTCCAGCGTGACGCTGGTGAGGTGCTTGGCGGCCGCGGCCATCACCACCTTGCCCACGGCGGGCGAGCCGGTGAAGAAGATGTGGTCGAAGGGCAGGTCGAGCAGCACCTGCGAGGTCGGCAGCGCGCCTTCGAACAGGGCCACTTCGTTGGGCGCAAAGATGCTGGCGATCACCTCGGCCATCACGGTGCTGACGGCGGGCGTCATCTCCGAGGGCTTGAGGATGACGGTGTTGCCGGCGGCCAGGGCCGACACCAGCGGGCCGAAGCACAGGTTGAGCGGGAAGTTCCAGGGCGCGACGATGAGCACGCGGCCACGCGGCTGGACCTCGATCCAGCTTTGCGTGAAGGCCGTGGCCATGGTCGGCCACACGCGCTTCGGGCTCGCCCATTTCTTCAGGCTGCCGATGGCGTGGCGGATCTCGTCGAGCACCGGCATGAACTCGGTGGCCTCGACCTCGGCCGAGGGCTTGCGGTAGTCCTTCTGGAAGGCGGCGTAGAAGTCCTCGCGGCGGGCCATCATGGCCTCGCGCAGCTTCTTCAGGCGCGCGATGCGCTCGGCGATGGTGGACTCGCGCCAGGCGATCGCCGTGGCCTCTTGCGAGTCAAAGACGCGACGGATGTCGGCGGGATTGGACTCGCCGGTCTGCGGGTCCACCAGGTGCATCATGGGTCGGTTCATGTCGGTCTCCATCGGTCGGGGTGATCGGCTCGGTGATCTGCTCGGCGATCAGGTCAGCGGGCGGCCTTGGCGGCTGCTTTCTTGGCTGGGGCTTTCTTGGCCGGCGCTTCCTTGGCCGCAGCCTTCTTGGCAGGGGCTTTCTTGGCGGGGGCCTTCGCGGCAGGCACCTTTTCTGCGGCAACCTGGGTGGCCACCACCGGCTCGGCGACCAGGCCGGCGCGCAGCAGGCGGTCCACCAGGGTGTTCAAATTGCCGTCGCCGGCTTCGGCCAGGGCCTGCAACTGCTTGACGAGGTCACCGTGCAGCTTCACGGCAAAAGGCAGCAGGCCGGCGGCCTGGTCGAGCTTGCGCTGCTCGCGGCGGTCGGGCAGCTTGGCCGCGCCTTCGCCAAAGCGGCCGGGCACGCCCGCTGTTTGCATCTTGCCCTGGATCTTTTTCGCCAGGTTCTTCACGAGATCGGTCTTTTTCATTCTGAGCACAGCCAACGCCACAATGGCGGGATTGTGCATGTTCCGTGACATCCTTCCCAGTCGCCATGCGCCGCGGTTTTCCCTTGGTGCGCTTTGCGTGCCTCCCAGCCTCCCCTCCATGACCCGACTCCAACAGATCACTTTCCCCCTGCGCGGCGACTTCATCACCCTGGACCGCCTGCTCAAGGCCTGCGCCCTGGCCAACAGCGGCGGGCAGGCCAAGCTCATGGTGGCCGACGGCCTGGTGCAGGTGGACGGCCAGCAGGAGCTGCGCAAGACGGCCAAAATCCGCGCCGGCCAGGTGGTGGCCATGGCGGGTGCGCGCATCCATGTGGTCGCCGAGGCACCGGCCGACTGACGCACGGCCACGGCGCGTGCCAAATGTTCACGCGAACCCGGCATCACCGCCTGCCCGCGGCAGGCACCCGCCCCCGTCTCCCGCTACCGTTCACGGATGTACCACGACATCGACCGCATCAACCTGCGAACCATGCGCTCTGCGGCGGTGGTGGCGCAGTACGCCCGCCCAGCCACCACCCGCCCCGACGAACTCTTGCCCCATGAGCGGGCCGCGCTGGACGCCATCCAGGCGGACGCCCGCGGCGGCGCCATCCTCGACATCGGCGTGGGCGGCGGGCGCACCGTCACCGCACTGCGGGAGCTCAGCACCGACTACCTGGGCATCGATTACAGCCCGGAGATGGTCGCGGCCAGCCAGGCCCGCTACCCCGATGTGCGCTTCGCGCATGCCGATGCGCGCCACATGACGGGCATCCCGGACGCGTCCATCGACCTGGCCGTCTTCAGCTGCAACGGCATCAGCATGGTCGGGCACAGCGACCGGCTGGCCATCATGCGGGAGGTCCACCGCGTGCTGAAGCCGCAGGGCATCTTCCTGTTCACCACCTACAACCGCAACAGCCCCGAGGCCCGCGCCGGCTTTTGCTTCCCCGAGTTCGAGGCCTCGCTCAACCCGGCGCGCCTGCTCGTGCGCAGCGCCCGGCACCTGAGGGACACGGCGATCAGCGTGGTGCAGCGCCTGCGGCACCTCCGCCACGAGGTCCACACACCCGACTACGCGGTGATCAACGACAAGTGCCACAACCACGGCGTGATGCTGTACTACATCACCCTGGCGCAGCAGCGGCGCCAGTTGCAGGACGCGGGCTTCGACGCCCACGCTGCGGCCTACGACTGCGCGGGCCAGCACATCGTGGACGACACCACGCTGGACTCCATGGCCTTGATCGCGCGCAAGGCGCGTGCGCAAAGGGTGGCCGCTCCAGGGGAATGACCCGATGCACCCAGGGTTTCCCTGGGGCAGGATGCCGTCGTTCCCACAAGGAACGCGTTTCATCCGGAGAACCCACCCATGTCCGCCCAGCACCACGCCAGCCACATCTACGCGCAAGACCTGCCCAAGACGCCCGCGAATTTCGCGCCCATCACCCCGCTGTCCTTCATCGAACGCACCGCGCTGGTCTACCCCCAGCGCACCGCGATCGTCCATGGCGAACTGCGCCAAACCTGGGCGCAGACCTACGCCCGCTGCCGCCAGCTGGCCAGTGCCCTGCAGCGCCGCGGCATCGGCCTGGGCGACACGGTCGCCGTGATGCTGCCCAACACGCCGCCCATGGTCGAAGCCCACTTCGGCATCCCCATGGCCGGCGCGGTGCTCAACACGCTCAACACCCGCCTGGACCCCGAAGCCATCGCCTTCATGCTGGACCACGGCGAGGCCAAGGTCGTCATCGTGGACCCCGAGTTCAGCGGCGTGATGGCCCAGGCCCTGGCGCTGCGCGAGAACCAGCGCGAGGTGCTGGTGATCGACACCGAAGACGCGCTCTTCACCGGCAAGCTCAAGCCCATCGGCAGCCTGAGCTACGAGCAGTTCGTGGCCGAGGGCGATGCCCACTTCGACTGGCAGCTGCCCGCAGACGAGTGGGACGCCATCAGCCTGAACTACACCTCGGGCACCACCGGCAACCCCAAGGGCGTGGTCTACCACCACCGTGGCGCGGCCTCCAACGCCATCTCCAACATCCTGGAATGGGACATGCCCAAGCACGCCACCTACCTGTGGACGCTGCCCATGTTCCATTGCAATGGCTGGTGCTTCCCCTGGACGGTGGCGGCCCGCGCGGGCGTCAACGTCTGCCTGCGGCGCGTGGATCCGAAGTCCATCTTCGATGCCATCCGTGCGCATGGCGTGACCCACTACTGTGGCGCGCCCATCGTGCACGCGGCCATGGTGGCGGCGCCGGCCGAACTGAAGCAGGGCATCACCCAGCAAGTGAAGGCCATGGTCGCCGGCGCCGCACCGCCCGCCGCCATGATCGAGGGCATGGAGCAGATGGGCTTCGACCTCACCCACGTCTATGGCCTGACCGAGATCTACGGCCCCGCCGCGGTCTGCGTCAAGCACGCCGAGTGGGACGCGCTGGACGTGGGCGAGCGCGCCCGCCTGAACGCGCGCCAGGGCGTGAGCTACCACCTGCAGCGCGGCATCGCCGTGATGGACGCCATCACCATGCAGCCCGTGCCCGCCGATGGCGAGACCATGGGCGAGATCATGTTCCGCGGCAACATCACGATGAAGGGTTACCTGAAGAACCCCAAGGCCACGCAAGAGGCCTTCGCCGGCGGCTGGTTCCACACCGGCGACCTGGCCGTGATGTACCCCGACGGCTACGTCAAGATCAAGGACCGCAGCAAGGACATCATCATCTCGGGCGGCGAGAACATCTCGTCCATCGAGGTGGAGGACGTGCTCTACCGCCACCCCGCCGTGATGGCCGCCGCCGTGGTCGCCAAGCCCGACGAGAAATGGGGCGAAACGCCTTGCGCCTTCATCGAGCTGAAAGCCGGTGCCCAAGTCACGGCCGAAGACATCGTGGCGCACTGCCGCGCCCACCTGGCCGGCTTCAAGATCCCGCGCGCGGTGGTGTTCGGCGAGCTGCCGAAAACCTCCACCGGCAAGATCCAGAAGTTCGAGCTGCGCAAGCAGGCCGGCTCGGCCTCGGCCATCAACGTGTGAGGCCTGCTCCCACGATGCGACAAGGCGCGCACGGCCCAGGCTGGCGCGCCTTTTTTGATGCGTGGACCCCACGAAAAAGTGCATTTGTTCACAGGCTGAAATCGCTTCACGCCGCGCGAAAACAGCCCCTCAAAAATTCCCAGGATGGTCATGCAAAGGCCACGCGGCGACTTGTAACATGCGTTTACCTTTTCGGAGCCCCTCTGCATGCCCGCCGCCCCCCTGCCCAGGGATGAAGACATCAGACTGGCGGTCCTGCAGGACCTCGACCTGCTGGACGCTGGCCAAGACACCGACCTCGACCGCGTGACCGCCCTGGCCGCCGAGGTGCTGGAGGTGCCGCTGTGCCTGGTCTCGCTGAT
>CAIQIL010000666.1 GCA_903871865.1 uncultured Burkholderiales bacterium | reverse complement strand
AGACCACCTCTCGCGCCACACCTGGTTTGCCGGGGATCGCCTCACCCTGGCGGATTTCCAGATGAGCTTTGCCGTGTCGGCGCTGGTGTCGCGCGCCGATGCGGCCGCATCCCACCCGCACCTGAAAGCTTTCGTGCAGCGCATGGAAGCCCGACCTGCCTACCAGCGTGCGCTGGCCAAGGGCGGGCCGGTCGTGATGGGGTGACCTGCGCAGGCTTCGCGGCGTCAGCGGCTGCTGGCCAGCTTGAGCACGTCGAGGTAACCGGGAGGCTCGGGCACTTCGGCCTGGGCGCGCAGCCATTGGTGCATTTGCGGCAGGCGGTAGAAGGGCACCGAGGCCATCACGTGGTGCTCCATGTGGAAGTTCACGTGCACGGGCGCCACCGTCATGCGCGCCAGCCAGCCGGCCCGCGTGGTCCGGGTGTTCAGGAACATGTCGGGTGTGCGGGCCAGGCAACCGTGTTCGGCGATGGAGCGGATGCGCACGAACAGCGGCAGGAAGTTCATGTACGCCACCACCCAGGCCCAGTACAGCCAGGCATGGCCCGTGGCGGCCAGGCAGGCCCACAGTGCCACGTTCGTGACCAGCATGGGTGCCATGTTGCGTGCCGTGGTGGCGGTGCGTTCGCCCCAGGTGCGACCGGCTTGCGGCAGTCGCTCGATGTGGTTGGCCACCGTCCACTTGAACACACCCGCGTCCATCATGAAGAGGCCGTACACCAGCTTCAGGCCGGTGATGCCTGAGAGGTCGCGCAGCACCTTGCGCATCAGCGAGCGCGGGGTGATGGGGTAGCCCGCGTGCAGGGAGATGTCCGGGTCGGCCTCGGTGCCGGTGCGGGTGTGGTGGCCCAGGTGGTGGACCTTGTACTTCGGCAGGTTCTGCCAGATCGGGCGGGCGCACAGCCAGTCGGTCAGCACGTCGTTGGCCCAGCGGTTCTGGAACAGCGTCCCGTGTGAGCCCTCGTGCTGCAGGATGGCCAGGCAGAGCTGCCGCCCGGCAATGACCGCGCTGGCCAGCAGGAACGTGAACACGCTGGGCCAGACGGCCAACACCGCGAAGGCCGCCGCGATGACGCCCCAGGTCGAGGCGATGGCCCAGGCGCCGCGCACATCGGAGCGTGCGGTCAGCACGGCCAGTTGCGCCGGGGTGAACAGGTCTTTGAGCCGGCGCCGGGTGGGGGCGGGCATCTGCGCGGCATCGGGTGTGGCGGAGCTTGCGCCTGCGGAGCGGGTGTGGGGTGTCATGGTGCGCAAGCCTCAGTGCAGCGGTTGTTCGGGTGGGGCGGATGCAGGTGTTTGGGCAGGGCTGCTGGCGTGGGGGAGACGCAGCGAAGGCAGCAGTTTTTGCCAGATGCGGTGCCCCTCGGCATCGAACTCGACCACGGCGCGGTGGCATGCGCGGCGCGCGGCCACGTCCACGAGGGGTTCGGGCAGCAGCGGGTCGAACACCAACTGGCGGATGGCTTCGTTGCCCAGCAGGTAGGACTCGCGCGCGGCCGTTTCGGTGTCGAGCTGGTGGGCTTGTGCCAGCCATTGCGTCAGTTGCTGCTGGGTGCGCACGTAGGCCTGGTTGCGTTCGGTGGTGCGCCAGAGCTGGCGCGCGCGGCGGTCCAGGTGGGCGTCCAGGTCACTGGCCACGAACACCGGCGCTTCGGCTTCCAGGCCCAGCTTGTGCAGGCGTTCTCGGGCACCTTCGGCATGGCCGATCAGGTTGTCCGGGCGCACGTGCAAGCCGTCTGCCAGGGCCTTGAAGCCCAGCAGGGCCAAGGCGCGCTCCCGCTGGCGCAAGGGGCCACGCTCGCTGCGACCGAGGTGGGTGGTGCAGGCCATCAGCCAGGCGCCAGACCACTCGCACACGCGCTGCTCGGCGTGGCGCCAGAACGAGAGGTCCTCGGCCAGGCTGGCCGCTTGCGGACCCAGCATGTAGGCACCGCGCCCACAGGACTGGAGCATGCCAGCGGCATTGAGGCGGACCAGCGCCACGCGCACGCTGTTCTCGCGGATGCCGAACAGGCCGGCCGACGCGACCGCGTCGCTGGCGCTCAAAGCCGCGCCGTTGGCGGCCAGCAGCAGGTTGAGGATGAGGCTTTTGGGCGTGGGTGCCCGGGTGTGAGTCGATCCCATGGCGGGCAGGTTACCGCCTGGAACATTTCTCCGTCAACGGTGTTTTGCCTATGTTTGTAATGTTTGGGTGCCTTGTCTGACACCGTCTGCACTGTCGGGGGCGGCACCTGCGCGCGGCTTGAGCAACATCAAGGAGGCGCGGGCCCGGTCTTCCCAGAATCCCCCTCAGGACCCCAGCCCCACCCACGAGGAACCGACATGTCCGATGGCCCAGCCGATGTCATGACCAGCCTGCGCAGCGCACCCGTTTTCCGGGACGTGCCCGAGGCCGTCTTGCAGCGCCTGGCGCCGTCGGCGCGGCTGCTGCGTTTGTCCCGCAACGAGCCGGTGTTCCAGCGGGGCCAGGCCTGCGAGGGCCTGCACCTGCTGCTGGCCGGACAGGTGAAGGTGTATGCCCGGGTGGACAAAGCGGCAGACGCCTCGCCAGATGGTGGCACCGAGCGCGGGCATGAAAAAGTCATCGAGGTGATGATGGCGCCCGCCTGCCTGGGCGAGTCCATGCTCGGTGGCGAGGACACCCACAGCGTGAACGCGACCATGCTGACCGATGGCGTCTTGCTGCTGCTGCCCTGCGAGGCCGTCATGCGCGAGTTGCACGGCGGCCCGGACCTGGCCATCCACCTGCTGGCCGATGTGTCAGGCCGCGTCAACCGCCTGGTGCACGACATCGAGGCGCTGACCTTGCGGACGGCGTCCGAGCGCGTGGTGGCCTATCTGCTGCGCGATGGCGTGGTGGAAGCCCCGCCGGTGCCTGGCGACGGCGGACCGTGCACCGTCCTGCTGCCGGCGAGCAAGGGCACGATCGCGTCCCTGCTGTCGGTCACGCCGGAGCACTTCTCGCGCATCCTCCATGACCTGCAGTCGCGCGGCCTGATCGCGGTGAACCGCCGCCAGATCCACATCCCCGACGTGCAGCGCCTGGCCTGTCACGCCTGAGCGCCTGGGCTCAGATCGGCTGGGTGCGCAACGCCAGCCAGCGCAGCGCGTCGCCGCTCACCAGTGGGCGCAGGCGCTGCAGCACCTCGGCGTGGTAGCCATTGAGCCACTGGCGCTCGTCATCGCGCAAGAGCGACAGGTCGATGCAGCGGGTGTCGATGGGGCACAGGCTGAGCGTTTCGAAGGCCAGGTAGGCACCGTGCTCGGGGGCGCCCGGTTCGGCATCGGGCACGGCCGGCGGCACGTCCACATTGAGCACCAGGTTTTCGATGCGGATGCCCCACTGGCCCGGGCGGTACAGCCCTGGCTCGATGGACGTCACCATGCCAGTCTGCATGGCCCTGTCACCGTTGGGCACAGCCTTGGAGATGGATTGCGGGCCGTCGTGCACATGGAGGACGTAGCCCACGCCGTGGCCGGTGCCGTGGCCGAAGTCCAGGCCCTCGGCCCACAGCGGCGCACGGGCGATGGCGTCCAGCATGGGGGCCAGGGTGCCCAGGGGGAAGCGCGCGCGCGACAGCGCCATCGTGCCCTTGAGCACCAGGGTGAAGTCGCGCTTCTGGGCCGCCGAGGGGGTGCCGATGGCCCACACGCGGGTGATGTCGGTGGTGCCGCCCAGGTACTGCGCGCCGGAGTCGATCAGCAGCAGCCCTTCGGCCACCAGGCCTTGCGGGGTGCTCAGCCAGGCGAAGGCTTCGGGCGTGGCGCGGTAGTGGGGCAGGGCGCCGTTGGCGTTGAAGCCGGCGATGGTCGGGAAGCTCAGGCTGACGTAGCCGGGCTGTTTTTCGCGCTCGGCCGTCATGCGCTCGTCGATGCTCAGTTCGCTGACGGCTTCGCGGCCCAAGGCCTGCTCCAGCCAGGCGTAGAAGGCGCACATGGCCGCGCCATCGTGCGCCATGGCTTCGCGGATGAAGGCTGCTTCGGCCGCCGTTTTGCGCGACTTGGCCAGCGTGCTCGGGTTGATGGCCTCGACCACTTTCACACCCGCGGGCACGGCCTGGCGCAGGCCCCAGGTGATGCGCTTGGGGTCCACCAGCAGCACGCTGTCGGCGGGCAAGGCTTTCAGGGCGGACAGCGCGTCTGCGTAGGGGCGCACCGCCACACCGTCATCGGCCAGCCGGGCCTGCAAGGCCGCATCGACCTTGCCTTCGCCCACGAAGAGCTGCACGGCGTCCAGCGACACCAGGGCGTGACCGAGGAAGACGGGGTTGTAGTCCACATCGGCGCCGCGCAGGTTGAGCAGCCAGGCGAGGTCGTCCAGCGTGGCCACCCAGTGGTGGCTGGCGCCCTTGGCCCGCAGGGCCTCGCGCAGGGCCGCGAGTTTGTCGCGCCGCGAGGTGCTGGCGTGCGGCGGCAGGTGCTCGGACACGGGTGCCGTGGGCAGGCCCGGGCGCTCGGGCCAGATGCCGTCCAGCACGTCGTCGGT
>CAIQIL010000665.1 GCA_903871865.1 uncultured Burkholderiales bacterium | reverse complement strand
CCTGCAGGAAGCGCGCTGGTTCATGAAGAACATCCAGCAGCGCTTCGACACCATCAAGCGGGTGTCGCAGGCCATCGTCGAGCGGCAGAAGAACTTCTTCACCCACGGCGAGATCGCCATGAAGCCGCTGGTGCTGCGCGAGATCGCCGACGAGCTCGGTCTGCACGAGTCCACCATCTCGCGCGTGACCACGGCCAAGTACATGAACACGCCGTTCGGCACCTTCGAGCTGAAGTACTTCTTCGGCTCCAGCCTGACCACCGAGGCCGGTGGCAATGCGTCGAGCACCGCGGTGCGCGCGCTCATCAATCAGCTGGTGTCGGCCGAAGATGCCAAGAAGCCGCTGTCCGACAGCCAACTCGCCAACATGCTGGAAGAGCAGGGCATCCAGGTGGCGCGCCGCACCGTGGCCCAGTACCGCGAAGCGCTGAAGATCGCGCCGGCCAACCTGCGCAAAGCGCTGTGACCCGACGGAGCGCACGCGCGTGCTGGCAAGCTCATGGGCATGGCCGCGCAAAGCTTCGCCGATGGCCTGCGCGCTCATGACATGTCCTTCGCCGTGATCGGCTGGTTCGTGTCGCCCGCCGCCTTCGCCCTGGCCGTGCTGTGGGTGCCGTATCGGCGAGAATCCCGCTCGGACGTGCTGGCCATCCTGCGCGCCTGAGCCAACGGCCTGCCGCTGTGCCGCGGCCCCTCTTTTTTTTCTGATCCACCCATGCCCATCAAGCCCCCCCAACGCCCCCGCGTGTCCGCTGCCACCGGCCGGCCTTCTGGCGAGGGGCCGGGACGTGCGCCTGTGCGCTCGTCCTCGGCCATGGGTTCGCCGCGCCCGTCCACCGGCCCGGCCGGCCGCGCTGACGCCCGCCCTGCACCTGTCGCCAACGCCCTGGCCGCCGACCGCCCCACGGCGCTCTACCTGTCGTGCGCCTCGGGCGTCGAAGAGCTGCTGGCCGAGGAGGTCCGCCGCATCCTGGGCGAGGGCCCCATCGTCATCGCCTCCCGCGGTGGTGTCGAGGTGCAGGCCGCCGCCCACCTGCGCACGGCCGACGAATGCCGGACCGCCCTCATTGACCACACCCTGCGCCTCAACCTGGAAAGCCGCCTGGCCCAGCGCGTGCTCTGGCGCGTGGCCACCCGCGTCTACCGCCACGAGGACGACATCTACGTCCTGGGCCGCCAGGTCAACTGGAGCGACTGGATCACCCCGCGCCACACCCTGCGCGTCGATGTCACCTCGCGCCGCAGCCACCTGCGCAGCCTGAACTTCGCCGGCCTGCGCATCAAGGACGCCGTCTGCGACGACCTGCGCGAACGCACGGGCGAACGCCCCAGCGTGGACACCCGCCACCCCGACCTCGGCCTCGTCCTCTACATGGACGACCTCGACGCCGTGCTCTACGTGGACACCTCCGGCGAAGCGCTCTTCAAACGCGGCTGGCGCGAAGACACCGGCGAAGCCCCGCTGAAGGAAACCCTGGCCGCTGCGATGCTGGCCGCCGCCGGCTGGCATGGCCGCCCCGAAGACGGCCCCTTGCTCGACCCCTGCTGCGGCGCCGGCACCATCCCCATCGAAGCCGCGCAAATCACCTGCAACATCGCGCCGGGCATCCAGCGCCGCTTCGCCTTCGAGCGCCTGCTGCCTTTCCGCGGTGCCCAGGCCGCTTGGGGGCTGCTCAAGCAGGCCGCCCGTGCCCGCGAATGCCCGCCGCGCGTGCCCATCTACGCCGGTGACGTCGCCTTCCGCATGACCGACTTCGCCACCCGCAACGCCGAGCGCGCCGGCGTGCGCCACGCCATCGACTTCAAAACCGCCGACGCCTTGCAGCGCCCGGTGCCCTGCGAACGTGGCCTGCTGATGTTCAACCCGCCCTACGGCGAGCGCATCGACACCAAGGGCTCGGCCCGCAACGCCTACGGCCAGCGCGCCGAGCAAGGTGGCGATGCCGGCGGCTGGCGCGATGACGAAGACGAGGGCATCGCCCGCCCTGGCGTGCGCGTGGCGCGCGAGGCCTTCCAGGAAGACGAGGCTGCCGCCACCTTCTTCCAGCGTCT
>CAIQIL010000664.1 GCA_903871865.1 uncultured Burkholderiales bacterium | reverse complement strand
GGGCAAAAACCCAGCATCGCCGCAAGTTCGCATCATTGAACACGCCGACGTGAAACGCATGTTGTTGGCGCAAAAAGCCTATGGCGAAGGGGCCTTGGCCCTAGCCCTTTATTGCGCGCGCTTGGTGGACGAGCAACGCACGGGCGAGGCCACAGCCGCCAACGAAGCGCGTTTGCTGCTGGAAGTACTGACACCCATTGCCAAGAGCTGGCCCAGCGAGTGGTGTTTGGAAGCCAATTCACTCGCCATTCAGGTGCTGGGTGGCTATGGCTACACGCGCGACTACCCCGTCGAGCAGTACTGGCGCGACAACCGCCTCAACATGATCCACGAGGGCACCCACGGCATCCAGGGCCTGGACCTGCTGGGCCGCAAGGTGGTGATGAACGGCGGCAAGGCCTTGGGCGTGCTGGCCGAGCGCATCAGCGAAACCATTCAGAAGGCAGGCCACGTCGATGGCCTGGCTGGCCACGCCAATGCCCTGGCCCAAGCCCTGCAGAAGGTGGGCGCCACGACCAAGGCGGCCTGGTCCACCGGCGTGCCGGAAGAGGCCCTGGCCAACGCCACGCCCTTCCTGCAGGCCTTTGGCCACACCGTGCTGGCCTGGGTCTGGCTGGAGCTGGCCCTGGCGGCCAAGGTGGCGCAGGCCGCAGGCGAGTGGGACCAGTCCCCGCTGGGCGCCGGCTTCCTGCAAGGCAAGCTGGCCACCGCCGATTACTTCTTCTCTTACGAGCTGCCCAAGATCGACGCCTGGCTGGGCGTGGTCTCGCGCCGCGACCTGACCTGCGCGCAAGCCCAGGCCGACTGGTTTTGAACCGAAAGATGAAAATGATCCGACACATCGTGATGTTCCAGCTCAAGCGTGCCGAAGACGCCCCCCAGGTCAAGGCCTTGCTCGACTCCTGCAAGGGCCTGGTGCCCGGCATGCACGAGTTCGACGTGGGCATCAAGACCGAAGGCCTGGAAGCCACCGCCGACGTGGTGCTGGTCTCCACCTTCGCCGACGCCGCCGCGCTCGCCGCTTACCAGCCGCACCCGCACCACCAGGGCGTTGTCGCGCAGATCCGCGAGATGGCCGCGGGCCGTCAGGTGCTGGACTACTTCGTTTGACGCGGCCGAAGGGAACACCGACATGAGCGCCCCCCGCATCGTCCAACAACTCTTCGACCTCACGGGCAAGACCGCCCTCATCACCGGGGGCTCGCGCGGCCTGGGCCTGCAGATGGCCCACGCGTTGGGCGAGGCCGGCGCCAAGGTCGTCATCAGCTCGCGCAAAGCCGCTGACCTGGAGCAGGCCGTGATGGCCCTGCAAGACGCTGGCATCGACGCGCGCTGGATCGCCGCCGACGCGGGCAACCCCGCCGACATCCAGCGCCTGGCCGATGAAACCCTGGAGCGCGTGGGCGACGTGGACATCCTCGTCAACAACGCCGGCGCCACCTGGGGCGCCCCCGCGCAGGACCACCCGCTGGAGGCCTGGGACAAGGTCATGAACCTCAACGTGCGCGGCTACTTCCTGCTGTCGCAAGCCATTGCCAAGGCCAGCATGATCCCGCGCAAGCAGGGCCGCATCATCAACCTGGCTTCCATCGCGGGCCTGGGCGGCAACCACCCCTTCATGCAGACGATCGCCTACAACACCAGCAAGGGCGCGGTGGTGAACTTCACGCGGGCCCTGGCCTGCGAGTGGGGGCACCTGGGCATCCGCGTCAACGCCATCGCGCCGGGCTTCTTCCCCAGCAAGATGACGGCCGGCACCCTGGCCGCGGTGGGCGAAGAGCGCCTGGCCGCGGGCGCGCCGCTGCAGCGCCTGGGCGACGACGAGGACCTCAAGGGCGTGACCCTGCTGTTCGCCTCCGAGGCGGGCAAGCACATCACCGGGCAGGTCCTGGCGGTGGACGGTGGCGTCAGCGCCTTGATCGGCGGCTGAGGCGGCGCCGAACGGACAACCCATGGCCATCCCCTTTCCCGTCCACATCCCCTTCCTCGTCGGCCTGGGCTGCGAGTTGCAGCGCTTTGCCGATGGCGAGGCCGAGATCACGCTCGACGTCGAAGAGCGCCACACCAATTCCTTCAGCGTGGCCCACGGTGGCCTGCAGATGACGCTGATGGACGTGGCCATGGCCCATGCCGCGCGCAGCCAGAACCTGGACCAGCCGGACGGCGGTCCGGGCCTGGTGACCATCGAGATGAAAACCAGCTTCATGCGCCCGGCGCAGGGCCGCATCCGCGTGGTCGGCACGGTGCTGCACACCACCGCCTCCATGGCCTTCACCGAGGCCCGGGTGCTCGACACCCACGACCGCCTGTGCGCCCATGCCACGGGCACCTTCAAGTTCCTGCGCGCCTTGCCGGTCGGTGACCGCGAGGTCAAGCCACTGGCGCGCCACGCCGGCTCGGACTGAACCACCTCTGAACCACGTTCGCGCCACCCACGCCCTTCCATCCCTTCACCGGATTCCCCAGGAGCGACCCATGAGCCTCGTCAACCACCAGATCCTGCTGGCTTCGCGCCCCGCCGCCGAGCCCACGCCTGAGAACTTCAAACTGGTCGAAGCGCCCGTGCCCACGGCCGAGCAATTGGCGGAGGGCCAGGTGCTGGTGCGCCACCACTACCTCTCGCTCGACCCCTACATGCGCGGCCGCATGAGCGACAGCAAGAGCTACGCCGAGCCCCAGCCCCTGGACGCCGTGATGATCGGTGGCACGGTCGGCGAGGTGGTGGCCAGCAAGCACCCGCGTTTAGACGTGGGCGATGCCGTCGTCTGCATGGGCGGCTGGCAGGAGTACAGCCTCATCGACGCCAGCCAGCGTGGCGCCATCACCAAGGTGGACACCCGCCAGATCCCGCTGTCGGCCTACCTGGGCGCGGTCGGCATGCCCGGCGTGACGGGCTGGTACGGCCTGGTCAAGATCATCGCGCCCAAGGCCGGTGAGACGGTCGTGGTCAGCGCGGCCAGTGGTGCGGTGGGCAGCGTGGTCGGCCAGCTGGCCAAGGCCCGCGGCTGCCGCGTGGTGGGCATTGCCGGTGGCCCGGAGAAGTGCCGCTACGTCACCGAGGAGCTGGGCTTCGACGCCTGCCTCGACCACAAGGCCCTGACCGATTTGCGCAGCTTCTCGGCTGCGCTCAAGGAGGCGGCACCGAATGGCATCGATGGCTGCTTCGAGAACGTCGGCGGTGTGGGCCTGGACGCCGTGATGCTGCGCATGAACGCCTTCGGTCGCATCGCCTTCTGCGGGATGATCGCTGGCTACAGCGGCCAGCCCATCCCCATGGCCAACCCCTCGCTCATCCTCATCAGCCGCCTGAAGCTGCAGGGCTTCATCGTCAGCGAGCACCCCGAGGTCTGGCCCGAGGCCATGCAGGAGCTGGGCGGCATGGTGGCTTCTGGCCGCATGAAGTTCCGCGAGTCGGTGGCTGAAGGCATCGCCAGCGCGCCGGAGGCCTTCCTGGGCCTGCTCAAGGGCAAGAATTTCGGCAAGCAGCTGGTCAAGCTGGTCTGAGCCACGCACACAAGCATCCAACCACACATCACAAGACACCCACCATGTCGAACCTCACTTTGCAAGGCGGCCAGACCGCCGTCATCACCGGCGCCGGCAGCGGCTTTGGCCTGGAGCTGGCCCGCCTGGCCGCCAAGAAGGGCCTGAACCTCGTGCTGACCGATGTGCAGCAGGACGCGCTGGACGAAGCCGTGGCCGAACTCAGCGCCACCGGCGAGCAGACCGGCACCCAGGTCGCTGCGCTGCGCGGTGACGTCTCCCGCGCCGAAGACGTGCAAGCCCTGGCCGACCTGTGCATGGAGCGCTTCGGCGCGCCGCACATCGTCATCAACAACGCGGGCGTGGCCCACGGCGGCCTGATCTGGGAGCACACCCAGCGCGACTGGGAATGGGTGCTGGGCGTGAACCTGTTTGGCGTGGTCCACGGCCTGCGCGTTTTCACGCCGCTGATGCTGGCCGCCGCCCAGAAAGACCCGGCCTACCGTGGCCACATGGTCAACGTCGCCTCGATGGCCGGCCTGTTGAACTCGCCCAACATGGGCGCCTACAACGTCAGCAAGCACGCCGTGGTGTCCTTGAGCGAAACGCTCTACCAGGACCTGGCGCTGGTGACCGAGCAGGTGCACGCCTCGGTGCTGTGCCCGTACTTCGTGCCCACGGGCATCCACATGTCGCACCGCAACCGCCCGAAAGAGATGCGCAGCGAGGGCAAGCCCACGGCCAGCCAGATGATCGCCCAGGCCATGAGCACCAAGGCCGTCACCTCGGGCAAGGTCACGGCCTCAGACACCGCCGCGCTGGTGTTCGATGCCATCGAGAAAGGCCAGTTCTACATCTACACCCACCCACAGGCGCTCGGCATGGTGCAGACCCGCCTGGAAGACGTGGTGCAGGGCCGCAACCCGACCGACCCGTTCACGGGCAAGCCGGAGATCGGCCAGCAGCTCAAGACCGCGCTGCGCGAGGCGATGGAGGGCTGAGTCCCTGAGCGCAATGTCAAAGGGCTCCCGTTTGGGGGCCCTTGTTCATTTGGCGTCCAGCTCGCGGTGCCGCGACAGCACCACGCCGCGCGGCGAGAAGCGCTGCGTCAGCTGCTCCACGCAATAAACCGAGCGGTGCTGGCCGCCGGTGCAGCCGATCGCCACGGTGACGTAGCTGCGCTGGTCGCCTTCGAGCGCCGGCAGCCAGCGCAGCAGGAAGGCCTCGATCTGCGCGATGAGTTCGGCTGACTCCGGCTGCTGCGCCAGGTAGTCGATGACCGGCTGGTCGCGGCCCGTCTGCGGCTTCAACTCCTTGATGTAGAAAGGGTTGGGCAGCATGCGCACATCGAAGACGAAGTCGGCGTCCATGGGCACGCCCTGCTTGAAGGCGAAGGATTCGAACACCAGCGTCAGGCGCGAAGGCGCGGCCTGCACGATGTTGCGGATCCAGGCGCGCAGCTGGGCTGGGCGCAGCAGCGAGGTGTCGATGACGGTGGAGACTTCGCGCAGCGGGCTGAGCAGGTCGCGCTCGGTGCGGATGGCCTCGATCAGGGCCTGGTCGGCCGGCGGCGCCAGGGTGGTGTCGCTGTCGCTGGCGCGGCGGCGCGGCATGGACGCCGGGTTGCCGGGGGCAGGCACCGGTGAGGTCACCTGCGAAACCACTTGGGACAGCGGGTGCGGCCGGCGGGTTTCGGAAAAGCGCCGCACCAGGGCGTCCGTGGTGGCGTCCAGGAAGACCGAGCGCAGCTTGTGGCCGTCGCGCTGCAGCTCTTCCAGCACGGGCATGAGGTGGGGCAGGGAGTGCGCGCTGCGCACGTCCACGGCCACGGCCACGCGGCGGCGCAAGGCCGGTTCGCGGGCTTCTTCCAGGCAGATCATGCCGCTGAGCAGCTCGGGCGGGAGGTTGTCCACGCAGAAGTAGCCTGCGTCTTCCAGGGCGTTGAGGGCCACCGACTTGCCGGACCCGGAGATCCCCGTCAGCAGCACGAGGTCGAGTTTGCTCATGCGGATTCCTTGTTGCGTCGCCGGGGGCTGTGGTCGGCGCTGGCGGGTGTGTCCGCCGGTGTGTGGGCCGCGTCCAGCATGGCGCGTGCATGGGCCAGGCTGGTGTCGCTGACGGCGCCGCCCAGCATGCGGGCGACCTCCTGCACGCGGGCCTCGCCGTTCACGCTGCGGATGTCGCTGGTGGTCTGGCCGCCCTGCAGCGATTTGCTGACCAGCAGGTGGTGGTGGGCGCAAGCGGCGACCTGTGCGAGGTGGGTGACGGCCAGCACCTGGCGGCCTTCATGGCGGTCTTCCTGCGCCGCACCCAGGCCCTGCATCAGCCGGCCCACGGTGTCGGCCACCGCGCCACCCACGCCCGAATCGATCTCGTCGAAGATCAGGGTGGCGACCTGGGCCCCGCGCTGTGCGGCGGCCTGCTGCGAGGCCGTCACGGCGATGGCCAGCGCCAGGCGCGAGAGCTCGCCGCCCGAGGCCACCTTGCCCAGGGGCCGAGGCGTGCTGCCCGCGTGACCCGCGACGAGGAAGTCGATGGCTTCCAGGCCCCAGGGCTGGGGCTCTTCTTGCGGCGTGAGGGCCACTTCGAAACGGCCTCCGGCCATGCCCAGCGTCTGCATGGCCGCGGTGACGGCCTCGGACAGCTGGGGCGCGGCCTGCTTGCGCAGCTTGGAGGCCGCCTGCGCTGCCTTCAGCCAGGCGGCGTGGGTTTGGTCGGCGCTGCGTTCCAGCGCGGCCAGGTCGGTGGCGGCGTCGAGTTCGGCCAGCTCGGCCTGCCAGGTTTGCAGCAACTCGGGCAGCTCGTGGGCTTGGCGGCGATAGCGGCGCGCCAGGCCCATCCAGGCCGACAGGCGGGCATCGAGCTCGCCCAGGCGGTCCGGGTCGAGCTCGGTGTGGCCCAGCACGCCGTTGAGGCTGTGCGCGGCGTCCTGCAGCTGGGCCTGGGCCTCGCGCAGCACTTCCAGGGCGTTGACCAGGCGGGGCTCGACACCGGCGACTTCGTCGAGCGCATCGATGGCGCGCGAGGTCAGGCCTTCGGCGTTGAGCTCGGCCTCGGAGACCATGTCGAGCGCCACGCGGGCCGCGTCCAGGATGGACTGGCCGTGGCTCAGGCGCGTGTGCTCGGCGTTGAGCGCCTCCCACTCGTCGGGCTGGGGCGCGAGTTTGGCGAGTTCGCCGATCTGCCACTGCAGGCGCTCGCGTTCGCGCTCCAGGTCGGCTTGTTTCGCGCGGGCTTCGTCCAGGCGTCGGCGAGCCTCGCGGCGGGCGGCCCAGGTGCTTGGCAGCGCGGTGGTGTCCACCGCGGCTTGCGCATCGACCAGGGCGCGCACGCTGTCGGCGCGGGTCAGGCTTTGCCAGGCGTGCTGGCCGTGGATGTCCACCAGCTGTTCGCCCAGCTCGCGCAACTGCGTCAGCGTGGCGGTGCTGCCATTGACCCAGGCGCGGCTTTTGCCCTGGGCATCGACCACGCGGCGCAGCAGCAGGCGGCCACCGCGTTCGTCCAGCTCGGCCGTGTCGAAGCCGGCTTCCTCCAGCCAGGGGCGCAGTTGCGCGGCCAGGGCAGGGGAGACCTCGAACTCGGCGCTCAGGTCGGCGCGCGCTGCGCCTTCGCGCACCACGCCAGCGTCACCGCGGCTGCCGAGGGTCAGTTGCAGGGCGTCGATCAGGATGGATTTGCCCGCGCCGGTCTCGCCGGTCAGCGCGGTGAAGCCACTGCCCAGCTCGATGTCCAGCTCGGACACGATGACGAAATCACGCAGGCTCAGGCGGCACAGCATGGTCTTCAGCTCACTCCCTCGTTCCAGCGCAGCTTGCGGCGCAGGGTGGCGTAGTAATTCCAGCCTTGCGGGTGCAGGAAGCGCACCGTGTAGGCCGAGCGGCGCACCGTGACACGGTCGCCGTGCAGCAGGCTGGCCAGGCTTTGCATGTCGAAGTTCATGCTGGCGTCGCGGCCGGCCACGATCTCGATGGTCACCGTGCCCGTGTCGGGGATGACGATGGGCCGGTTGGACAGCGTGTGCGAGGCGATCGGCACCACCACCCAGCCACCGAGCGCCGGGTGCAGGATGGGGCCGCCTGCCGACATGGCATAGGCCGACGAGCCGGTGGGCGAGGCCACGATCAGGCCGTCGGCACGGTAGTTGGCGATGAACTGGCCGTCCACCTCGGCGCGCACCTCGACCATGCCGGCGGTGGCACCGCGGCTGACCACCACCTCGTTGATGGCGAAGTCTTCGTAGATGGTTTCCAGCTCGCCGCCGCTGTGCGGGCGCAGCACGGCGCCTTCCAGCATGGCGCGGTGCTCTTCCTCGTACTGGCCGCTGAGGATCAGGGGCACGGCGGTGGCCACATCCTTCAGCTGGATGTCGGTGATGAAGCCCAGGCGCCCCTGGTTGATGCCGATGAGCGGGATGTTGAAGCGCGCCAGCTCACGGGCGATCGCCAGCATGGTGCCGTCGCCGCCCAGCACGATGGCGACATCGCACTGCTGGCCGATCTCCTTGATGGACAGGGCCGGGTAGTCGGTCATGCCGGTGTTGAGCGCGGTGTCGGCCTCCAGCGAGACGTCGAGGCCGGCGCGCACCAGCAAATGGGCCACGTCTTCCAGCACCGCGCGGATGCCGCGGGCCTGGTATTTGCCGACCAAGGCGGCGTGGCGGAAGCGGCAGGGAGGCAGGCGAGACATGCCAAGAATTACACCACAGCGGCTGTGTCAGATCAGGACATCCGCCAGGCGGGTCTGCCCAGCGCCGCGGGCGCCATCTAGAATGAAGACCATGCTGGACGACCGGGCCAAATACCTCTTGAAAGCGCTGGTGGAGCGCTACATCGCCGACGGGCAGCCGGTGGGCTCGCGCACGCTCTCGCGGGCCTCGGGCCTGGAGCTGTCGGCGGCCACCATCCGCAACGTCATGGCCGACCTCGAAGAGCTGGGCCTCATCGTCAGCCCGCACACCTCGGCCGGGCGGGTGCCCACCGCGCGCGGCTACCGCCTCTTCGTGGACACCATGATGACGGCGCGCCCGCTCAGCCTCGACGAGCTCGCCCACCAGACCCGCGACCAGCTCCAGCCTGACCAGCCCCAGCGCGTGATCTCGAACGCCGCGCAGATGCTCTCCAGCCTGTCGCAGTTCGTGGGCGTGGTCACGGCGCCGCGCAAGGCCACGGTGTTCCGCCACATCGAGTTCCTGCGCCTGGGCGAGCGCCGCATCCTCGTCATCCTGGTCGCGCCCGATGGCGATGTGCAGAACCGCGTCATCTTCACCGCCCAGGACCCCACCCAGTCGCAGCTGATCGAGGCCAGCAACCTGCTCAATGCGCACTACACGGGCTTGTCGATCGAGGAGATGCGCGAGCGCCTGAAAGGCGAGGTCGAGCAGCTGCGCTCTGACATGGCCTTGCTGATGCAGGCCGCGGTGCAGGCGGGCGGCGAGGTCATGGCCGAGAGCACCGACAACGTCGTGGTCTCCGGCGAGCGCAACCTGCTGACCGTGCAGGACTTCTCCAGCGACATGGGCTCGCTGCGCCGCATGTTCGACCTGTTCGAGCAGAAGACCCAGCTGATGCGCCTGCTCGATGGCTCCAGCCGCGCCGAGGGCGTGAACATCTACATCGGCGGCGAAAGCCAGATCGTGCCTTTCGAGGAGCTCTCGGTCGTGTCGGCGCCCTACCAGATCGACGGCCAGGTGGTCGGCACGCTGGGCGTCATCGGCCCCACACGCATGGCCTACGACCGCATGATCGAGATCGTCGACATCACCTCGCGGCTGGTGTCCAACGCACTGAGTCAGAAGTAGGGCCGCAGTGGGCGGCCGGCACCCGGTGCGGCCCCTACAATCCAGGCTTCCCTGCGGGGGCCGTTAGCTCAGTTGGTCAGAGCAGAGGACTCATAATCCTTTGGTCGTTGGTTCAAGTCCAACACGGCCTACCACCTCCTCCCGTCCCATCACCTCACCTTCCTTAGGCGGAATTACCCAAGGGAAAGTGACGGCGCCGATGGCGGTTGAACTGGACACAATTTCCGTCATCGCACTGGCAGCGGGCTGCATCTCCAGCCTCCCTGACCTCGCGATGCGTGCCCGGTTCGCACGCCCATCCGATGGAGACGCCCGTGAAAGCTGTACCCCCTGTTGCGCCCGACGCCGGCGCTCTGCCTGGCGAGGCCCACGCCCACATCCCCCCCCACACCCTTGAGGCCGAAGCGCCGGCAGGCATCAGCCGCCGAGGTCTGCTGACCTATGCGCTGTCTGCGCCGGTGCTGACGGTCGCGGCCGGCTTCGCCGCACCGCGCGACGCCGAAGCGGCCTTGCCGCTGACCCCGCCCGACACCGTCGATTTCTTCGACCTGGGCGACGCGGTCACGCTGACCTCGCTGCCCACGATGCCGCTGGTGCGCCTGTCGGTGGGCAAGAACGGCCGCGTGGCCTTCGAGCTGCCGCGTGCCGAGTCGGGGCAGGGCATTTCCACCGCCCTGGCGATGATGATCGCCGAAGAGCTGGACGTGCCATTGAACATGGTGGATGTCACGCTGTCCGATGCGCGGCCTGAGCTCCTGGTCAACCAGCTGACAGGCGGCTCGACCACGGTCCGCAGCTTCGCCAACGTGCTGCCCCTGATGGCGGCGCAGGCCCGTGCGCGCTTGCTGGAAGCCGCTGCACGCCAGTGGGGCCTGTCGGCCAGTTCGCTGAACACCGCGAACGGCTACGTGCTGGCCACGGACGGCCGCAAGGCCGCCTACGCCACGCTGACCCTGGCCGCATCGCTCATCCCGGCGCCTTTGAACGTGGCGCCCAAGTCCGCTGGCCAGTACCGCGTGGTCGGCAAGGCCGCCGGTCGCATCGATGCCCTCGACATCGTCACGGGGCGCAAGAAGTTCACGCTGGACATTCCGGTGCCCAACGCCAAGCCGACCATGGTGCGCCGTCCGCCCACCATCCTGGGCACGGTGGTGCGCGTCAACAACCTGGGCACGGTGAAGGCCATGCCGGGTGTGATCGGCGTGTGCGTGCTGCCGGGTGGCGGTGCCATCGTGCCCATCCCACCGGGCGTGGCCGTGATGGCCGAGACCTTCGGCCAGGCCTGGGATGCCGTCAATGCGCTCGATGTGACCTGGGGCGCCGGCACCATCGACGGCGAAAGCAACGCGTCCATCACCGCCAAGCTCAAGGCCTCGGTGCCGGCGCTGGGTGTGCCGCCCGTGAGCGTTCCGCTGCTGGGCTCGGTGACCATCGACGCCGAGTTCGAGATGGCGCCGCTGTCGCACGCGCCCCTGGAAACCGATTGCGCCATCGTGGACGTCAAGCGCGACGCCAATGGCAACGCGGTGTTCTGCGAGATCTGGGCCGGCATGCAGACGCCCATCGCGGCCGCGCAGTCGGTGGCCATCGACCTGGGCTTGCCGCCCACGGCCGTCAAGGCGCACGTGATCTCGTCGGGGGGCTCCTTCGGGCGCCGCCTGTTCTGGGACCCGGTCCAGCAGGCGGCCCAGGTGTCCAAGGCCTTGG
>CAIQIL010000663.1 GCA_903871865.1 uncultured Burkholderiales bacterium | reverse complement strand
TTCTTCTTTGGCGCCCTGGTGTCGGCCATCAAATCCACGTCCTCGGCCACGCTGCTGGCGCCGTCCACCAGCTTCGTCGAGAACATCCTCAAGAACATCAAGCCAGGCATGAGCGACCGCCAGATGCTGCTGTCGCTGCGCATCACCATCTTCGTGTTCACCGCCCTGGTGATGGCCTACGCCATCCTGATGCAAGGCACGGCGATCTATGACCTGGTGTCCTCGGCCTACCAGGTGACGCTGGTGGCGGCCTTCGTGCCCTTGACGCTGGGCCTGTACTGGCGCCGCGCCACCACGCAGGGTGCGTTGCTGTCCATCGTGTCCGGCGTGGGCGTGTGGCTGGCTTTCCTGCTGGTGCCCGGTTGGGGCGAGGCCTTCCCTGGGCAGCTCGCGGGGGTGCTGGCAGCGCTGGCGGGGATGCTGCTGGGCTCTCTGGCGCCACAGCTGGTCACCGACCACCGCAGCCGCGTGGCGCACATGGCTTGAACACGGGGCCGTGCATCCCCATTTAAAATGCGCTGTTCTCTGAGGTTTTGAGCCATGCCCATCTACGCTTACCGCTGCAGTGCCTGCGGCCACGCCAAGGACGTCTTGCAGAAGATGTCCGACGCCCCTTTGACCACCTGTCCGGCCTGCGGCGCCGAGGCTTACAGCAAGCAAGTGACGGCCGCGGGCTTCCAGCTCAAAGGCTCCGGCTGGTACGTGACCGACTTCCGCGGTGGCTCGGGCGGCACCAGCGCGCCCGCTGCAGGTTCTGGGAATGCAACGCCCGGGAGTTCAGAAACCGCAGCAGCTGGCGCCACGGCCGCCACCTCCGCGCCGGCAGCGGCAGCACCCGCCACCGACAGCAGCAGCTCGGGCCCATCCTCCGGCAGCGGCGCTGCGAGCACCGGCGGCGCGTCATCCACCTGTCACTGAGTCGCCTGCCGGCTGCCGTATAGTCCTTCCAGTGCCGCACCCCGGTGAGGCACGCCGCGCGGACACGGGCCTGGCACTTGCCGGGCCTCGCCGCTTTCAGGCCTCAACCGCCTCCTCTCGCCTCCACACACTGCCCTCTTCGTGAAGAAATACATCTTTACCGGCCTGCTCGTCTGGCTGCCGCTGGCCATCACGATCTGGGTGCTGATGAACGTCGTCGGCACACTCGATGGCGTCTTCACTTGGCTGCTGCACGCCGTCATGGCCGTGCTGCCCACCGAGCTGCACCAGCCCTTGCTGGGCCTGCGCGACATCCCGGGCCTGAGCGTGCTCATCCTGGTCACGGCCCTGTGGGTCACGGGCGTGGCGGCAACGAACATCGCCGGCCAGTGGCTGGTGAACCAGTCGAACCGGATCATCTCCCACATCCCCATCGTCAAGAGCATCTACACCTCGGTCAAGCAGGTCTCGGACACGCTGTTTTCCAGCAGCGGCCAGGCCTTCCGCCAGGCGGTGCTGGTCGAGTACCCGCGCCAGGGCTCCTGGACGATCGCTTTCGTCACGGGCAAGCCCACGGGCGAAGTCGGCGCCCTGCTGCCCGAGGACATGCTGACGCTGTACGTGCCGACCACGCCCAACCCGACCTCGGGCTTCATGCTGATCGTGCCGCGCAGCGACGTGCGCGAGCTGCACATGTCGGTGGACGAGGCCCTGAAATACATCATCTCGATGGGCGTGGTGGCGCCGCCGCCGACCCAATCCTGAACGACAATCGAGGGTTCGGGGCCCGCACCGCGGCTTGCCCCAACTGAGACATCGGCCGCATGGCCGCCGCGTGCACCCTGCGCACGCCCTTTGCCGGAGAACACAACAATGCGCACCACTTACTGTGGTCTGGTCAGCGAAGCACTGATGGGCCAGACCGTGACGCTGATGGGCTGGGCCCACCGTCGCCGCGACCATGGCGGCGTGATCTTCATCGACCTGCGTGACCGCGAAGGCTTGGTGCAGGTCGTGTTCGACCCGGACCGCGCCGACTCCTTCAAGGTGGCCGAAGACGTCCGTGGCGAGTTCTGCCTGAAGATCACCGGCCTGGTGCGCCCCCGCCCCGCCGGCACCGAGAACGCCGGCCTGACCAGCGGCAAGATCGAGATCCTGGCGCACGACCTGGAGGTGCTCAACGCCTCGGTGACGCCGCCCTTCCAGATCGACGACGAGAACCTGTCCGAGACGACCCGCCTCACGCACCGCGTGCTGGACCTGCGCCGCCCCTACATGCAGCGCAACCTGATGCTGCGCTACCGCGTCGCCATGGAGGCCCGCAAGTTCCTGGACGAGCACGGCTTCGTCGACATCGAAACCCCGATGCTGACCAAGTCCACGCCCGAAGGCGCCCGTGACTACCTGGTGCCCTCACGCGTGCACGACGGCGCGTTCTTCGCCCTGCCCCAGTCGCCCCAGTTGTTCAAGCAATTGCTGATGGTGGCCGGCTTCGACCGCTACTACCAGATCACCAAGTGCTTCCGCGACGAAGACCTGCGCGCCGACCGCCAGCCAGAATTCACGCAGATCGATATTGAGACTTCCTTCCTGAGCGAAGAAGACATTCGCGAAATGTTCCAGGGCATGA
>CAIQIL010000662.1 GCA_903871865.1 uncultured Burkholderiales bacterium | reverse complement strand
GCCCCTGACACCGCCTCCACATCCCCAACCACACCCCGGCACCCCGGGCGGCGCGGCCCCTTGCGCCTGCTCGGCCGTGTGGCGCTCGGTGCTGCGGTGGCGGCCGGCCTGTGGACCGGTGTGGTCGGCCACTGGCTGCCCGACTGGCTGCGCCCCCGCATCGAGGCCGCGGCCACCGAGGCCCTGGGCACGCCGGTGCACCTGGGCGAGTTGCGCATCCACCCCTGGTCGCTGGGCGTCGAAGCGGGCGACCTGGCCGTGGGGCCGAGCGCCCAGCCCTGGTTCAAGCTGCAGCGCGCCGACACCCAGCTCTCGCTGCAATCGGTCTGGCGCATGGCCCCCGTGTTGCGCCACGTGCGCCTGGTCCAGCCCGAGCTGCTGCTGGAGCGCCAGAGCGCCGAGCGCTTCAACATCACCGCCGTCATCGAGCGCCTGAGCCGGCCCTCGCCGCAACCCCAGCCCGACACCGGCCCCGCGCGCTTCGCCGTCTTCAACATCGAGGTCCAAGACGGCGTGCTGCGCTACGAAGACCGGGTGCTGTCGCAAAGCCACCGCATCGACCAGTTCCGCCTGGACGTGCCTTTCGTCAGCAGCCTGCCCGCCGATGTCGATGTCACCGTGCAGCCTCTGCTGCAGGCCCGCATTGACGGCAGCCCGCTCAAGGTGGCGGGCAAGGCCCTGCCTTTCCGCGAAGGGCACCGCAGCGAAGTGGCGGTGCAGTGGCAGAACGTGGACCTGGCCCACTGGCTGGACGCGGCCAAGGCCCTGATGCCCGAAGCGATGCGGCCCGAGGCCCGCGCCGGCCGGCTCGACACCGACCTGAGCATCGTGTTCGAGCAACGCAAGGCACCGGCCCCGCCCACGCTGGCCATCCGCGGCAGCGCCCAGGTGAGCCGCTTCGACATCGGCCTGCCGCCTGCGCCGGGTCTGGGCCGTGTCGACACTGGCTGGGACACCTTGCGCGTCGAAGGCATCGACGCCGAACCCCTGGTCCGCCGCGTGGCCATCGCCAGCGTGGCGCTGGACGGGCTGAGCGTGCGGGTGCAGCCGGTGTCTGCCTCCACCTCGACCTCGACTTCGCCTTCGACTTCGACTTCGCCTGCCAGTGCCGCGCCTGCCGCGGCCTCGGCTGCCAGCGCGCCGCTGGCCAGTGCGGCCACACCGCCTGCCGCCGCGCCCTGGCAATGGTCGGTGGCCAAGCTCCACGTCGCTGCCCGCCAGATCGACGCCCAGACCCAGGCCGAGGCCGCCTGGCCGCGCCTGACCCAGTTGCTGCTGGACGTGCAAGGCCTCGACGCCCGCGCCCAGGCGCCCGACGCGCGCTGGCAGCTGGCCGTGCAAGACGAGCACGGCGGCCAGTTCAGTGCCCAGGGCACGGGCCACCCGACGCTGCAACGCGCCGAGCTCGACCTGAGCCTGGCGCAGTGGCCCGTGGCGCCCTGGCTCAAACCCTTCCAGCGCCAGCTGGCCCTGCCGGTGAGCGTCACGCGAGGGCAGGTGGCGGCGAAGGCGCACGTCAGCGCGAACATGCTGGCGGCCCAGGCTGTGCCGGTTTCAGCGGCTTCAGCTGCCGCGCCTGCTGCATCCGCGACATCGGTCGCAGTGGCTACCCTGCCTGCCGCGCTCTCCCAAGCCGTCCGCCTCAGCGCCGGGCAGTTCAGCTTGAGCGACTTGCTGGCCGATGCCGCGCTTGCCGATGCGCCGCCGGCTGCCCGCCGCAAAGACCGCATCGCCCTGAAAGCCTTCACGGTCGATGGCATCGAGGCCGAGGCCAGTCTGGCGCCGCCCGGCCCCGGTTTGCGCAGCCTGGCCATCGCGACGGTCACGGCCGACCACCTCGATGCGGCCTTGTTCCGCGACGCCCGGGGCCTGTTCCTGGGCCAAGCGTCGGGGGCCTCTTCAGCATCGCAGGCATCCAAGGCAGCCACGGCCAGCAAGGCACCCGCCACGGGCAAGGCGCCCGAGGCCAGCGCCGCGCCCATCACCCTGGGCGAACTGCGTTGCCAGGAGTGCGCCGTGCAGTTCACCGACCAGACGGTCAGTCCGGCCGGCGTGTTCTCGCTCAAGCGCACCGACCTCAGCGTCAAGGGCCTGGGCTCGCGCATGGACCAGCCCCTGGCCATCGTGCTGCAAACCCTGGCGCAGGGCCAGGGCAAGGTCCGCTTCAAGGGCGATGTGCGGCCGCAGCCGCTGTCGGTCAAGGGCGCACTGGCTGTGGTCAACCTCGACCTGCGCGCCCTGCAACCCTACCTCGACCCGCACCTCAACGTCGCGCTGGCCTCGGCCGCGGCGCAGGCCGAAGGGCGCATCACCCTGGCCGACGATGCCCGCCAGGGCCTGAGCGCGCGCTACCAGGGCAAGCTGGGCCTGAGCGACCTGCGCCTGCGCGACCGCGTCAACGACGCGCTCTTCCTGCGCTGGGCCAGCTTCTCCCTGGATGGCGCCGACCTGGGCTACGCCAAGGGCGGCATCGACGCCGACCTCGGTTTCATCGCGCTGAAGGACTTCTACGGCCGCATCATCGTCAACCCCGATGGCCGCCTGAACCTGGCCAGCGTGGTGAAGCAGGCGGACCAGGCCGGCCAAGGCGACCAGTCCATCACCACGCCGCAGGTGGCCGTGCCCGGCGCGTCGGCACCCGCGAGCGCCCGCGCGCCCGGTGGCGTCACCGTGACCACCACGACCTTGCCAGCCAGCCCGGCCGCATCGTCCGCCACCCCTGCCGGCGCTTCGGCCGGCGACACCCCGCCCGCGCCGCAGCTGCGCTGGCAGGGCATCCGCCTGGCGCAGGGCGAGGTGGACTTCACCGACACCTTCATCAAGCCCAACTACTCGGCGCGCCTGACCCGCATCGCGGGCGACATCTCCGGGGTGTCTTCGCGCACGCCCGAGCCGGCCACGGTCGAGGTCAGTGGCGCGGTCGACGACGGCGCGCCCCTGCGCATCAGCGGCAAGCTGCACCCGCTGGGGCCGAAGCTCTACACCGACATCGCCGGCACGGCCAAGGGCATCGAGCTGACGCGCCTGACGCCGTACGCGGCCCGCTACGCCGGCTACGCGATCGAGAAGGGCACGCTGTCGGTGACGGTGCGCTACAAGGTCGATGGCGGCAAGCTGGAGGCCGACAACCAGGTCTTCCTCGACCAGCTGACTTTCGGTGAGCGCGTGGACAGCCCCGACGCCACCAAGCTGCCGGTGCTGCTGGCGGTGTCGCTGTTGAAGAATTCGCGCGGCGAGATCGACGTCAACCTGCCCATCTCCGGCTCGCTCGACGACCCGCAGTTCTCGGTCGGCGGCATCGTCTGGAAGGTCATCCTCAACCTCATCGGCAAGGCGGTGACGGCGCCGTTCGCGCTGCTGACCGGAGGCTCGTCCAGTGAGCTGGGTGTGGTGCCTTTCCAGCCGGGCTCCACGGAGCTGAGCGCCGCGGCCCGCGAGCGCCTGGACGCCCTGGCCACCAAGCTGAAAGACCGCCCCGCGCTCAAGCTCGAAGGCACCGGCTGGGCCGACCCCGACATCGACACCGAAGGCCTGCGCCAGGCCCATGTGGACCAGCTCATGCGCCGCGCCAAGGCCAAGTCCACGGGGCAGGAGGTCTCGGAGGTGGTGGTCGAGCCGGCCGAGCGCAGCACCTGGCTGAAGGCCGCGTACAAGGCCGCCGACATCCAGAAACCACGCAACCTGGTGGGCCTGGCGCAAAGCCTGCCCGACGACCAGATGGCGGCCTTGCTCAAGGCCTCGGCCCCGGTGGGCAAGGAGGCGCTGACGGCACTGGCCGATGAGCGCGCCAACACGGTGAAGGCCTATCTGGCCGACAAGCTCGATGCCGAGCGCGTGCGCCTGACGGCTTCCAAGGTCGCCGTGGAGGGCCGGGCGGACAGCCCCTCGGGCGGGGCCAGCGTGCAGTTCAATCTGCGCTGAGGTTCACGCTGAGGCGGCCGCAGCCGCAGCCGCCGTGGTCGCTGCGGCCCCCTGGGGGCAGCGCGCTTCGGCGCGGGCCATCAGGGCCTGGACCTGCTGGCGCACCCGCGTCATCAGCGGGTGCTGGTCGTGTCGGCGGTGCCAGACCATGTGCGCGTGGATCTGCAAAGGCGGCTGCGTGGGCAGCGGCCGGATCACCACCTCGGGCGAGGGCAACAGCCCGGCATGGATGGCCGGCTGGATGGACACCAGCGGCGCGGCTTTCAGCATCTGGAACAAGGCGGTGATGCTGGCCGCCGTCGCCACCACGCGCCGTGGCTGGCCTTGCGCCGCGAAGCAATCGTCCACCACGCTGGCGGCTTCGCCCCGGTGGCTGCTGATGACGTGGTCGAGCGTGGCCAGTTGCGCCAAGGTGGCGTTCGGTGGCAGGTCGAGCTGCTCCGGGGCGTACATGTAGTTGAACTGGCAGCTCAGCAGGCGCACGCGCTGGTGCCAGCTGCGCAGGGGCACGTCCACGGCCACGATGGCGAGGTCGAGCTCGTCGGCGTCGAGCGCGTCCAGCACGTGGTCCACCTCCAGCAGCTGGGCGCGCAGGCGCACGCCCGGGGCCTCGCGGCGCAGCCAGGCGACCAGGCCGGGCGCGACCAGCGTTTCCAGCCCGTCGGGCGCGGACATGCGCACCACGCCCTCGGCGCGCGCCAGGTCGAAATCGTCGGGGCGGCGGATGAAGTCGCTGGCATCGGCCAGCCAGGCGCGCACGCGCGGCGCTAGTGCCAGGGCGCGGTCGGTGGGCACCATGCGCTTGCCCGAGCGCACCAGCAACTCGTCGTCGAACAGCACGCGCAGCCTCGCCAGGGCGTGGCTCATGGCCGGCTGGCCGATGAAGATGCGTTCGGCGGCTCGCGCCACGTGGCACTCGGTCAGCAGGGCGTCGAGCGCGACCAGCAGGTTGAGGTCGATGCGGTGGAAGTCGCTGTGCTTGATATCGATGTCGTGCATGGTTGATATCGCCTCAATCTATTTCCTTCATTTTAGGCGGCGCACCAGAATCGGCTTCGTCCTACCCTGCAAGCCCCCATGACCGACGTTCCGCCCCGCCAGCGCCAGATGCACCTGTTGATGCTGGCCGCGCTGGTGTGGCTGGAGTACCTGCAAAGCGTCATGGCCTCGTTCGCTTCGGGGCACATCATGGGCGGCATCGGCGCCGCGCCCGAAGAGTTCAGCCTGGGCGCCGCGGCCTACGCGGCCGTGGCCATCGTGATGCTGTTCAAGCACCGCGTGTGGGTCCAGCGCTTCGGCTACAGGCGCTTCATCCACGCCTCCTTGTTGTGCTTTGCGCTGGGGGCCTTGGTCACCGGGCTGTCGCACAGCGTGCCTGGCTACATCGCCGGGCGCATGGTGCAGGCCATCGGCGGCTCGGCGCTGTTCACCGGCGGGCGGGTGCAGGTGCAGCACCACGTGGGCGCGGCCCGGCGGGTGGCGCTCAAGTGCTTTGCCATTGGCATCTTCACCGGCGCGGGCCTGGCGCCGCTGCTGGCCGCCCACATGCTGGAGGACTGGGGATGGCGCTCGGTCTTCCTGGCCATGGTGCCGCTGACGGCGGTGGTGGCGTGGTTGGTCGAATACGCCATGCCCGAGCACGAGCCCATCGAGCACACGCAGGCCGGTCGCGTCCACGCGGGGGCCACCCTGGCCCTGGTGGGCGGGGTCTTCGTGCTGCAGTTCGCGCTGGAGCGGGTGCAGTACGACGTGTTCGCCTCGGCCAGCTGGTTGTGGGCGCTCGTGCTGCTGGGCGCGGCGGTCGTGACCTTCTTCGTGTGGCACGACGGTGGGCGCCACGACGGCCTCATCCCCTACCGGCATTTCGTGGACAGCCGCTTCCTGATCGGCCTGTCGGTGTATTTCTTCTGCTACGTGGTCAGTGCGGTGGCCAGCTACATGACGCCGGTCTTCCTGGTCTCGGGCCTGGGCTTTGCCGTGACGTCCAGCGGCTGGTTGCTCGGTGCCACGTCGCTGTGCGGCTTGCTGGTGATGCTGGTGCACTTCCATCTGGCGCAGCACCATCCTCGGCTCAAGCACTACCTGTGGTTTGCCCTGGCGGCGCTGTTC
>CAIQIL010000661.1 GCA_903871865.1 uncultured Burkholderiales bacterium | reverse complement strand
GATCTACATGACGTCCCAACTCGCGCAGCTCAAGGGCCACACCACCGTGGTGGCCGACACCGGCGACTTCCGCCTGATGGCCCAGTTCGCCCCGCAAGATGCCACGACCAACCCGTCGCTCATCCTCAAGGCGGTGCAAAAGCCCGAGTACGCGCCCCTGCTGGTCGACACCGTGGCGGCCCACCGCGGCGCGGCGCACGCAGACATCGTTGACGAGGTGCTGGTGCGCTTCGGCCTGGAAATCCTCAAGGTCGTACCGGGGCGGGTCTCCACCGAGGTCGATGCCCGCCTGAGCTTCGACACCGCCGCCACGCTGGTGCGCGCCCGCCACATCATGGGCCTGTACGAGGCCGCAGGTGTGCCGCGTTCGCGCGTGCTGATCAAGGTCGCGGCCACCTGGGAGGGCATCCAGGCCGCCCGCGTGCTGGAGGCCGAGGGCATCCACACCAACCTGACCTTGCTGTTCGCCTTCGCCCAGGCACGCGCCTGTGCCGACGCCGGCGTGCAGCTCATTTCGCCCTTCGTGGGCCGCATCTACGACTGGCACAAGAAGTCGGCTGGCGCCCAGTGGGACGAGGCCGCGCGCGCCGGTGAGAACGACCCCGGCGTGCAGTCGGTGGCGCGCATCTGGCGCTATTACAAACAGCATGGCGTGCGCACCGAGGTGATGGGCGCGAGCTTCCGCAACGTGGGCCAGATCACCGCCCTGGCAGGTTGCGACCTGCTGACCATCAGCCCCGAGCTGCTGGCGCAACTGCAGGCGTCCGATGCGGCCTTGCCTCGCCTGCTGACCCCGCCGACTTCGACCCAGGCGCCCGAAGCCCCGCTGAGCGAAGCCGACTTCCGCTACCAGCTCAACGAAGACGCCATGGCCACCGAGAAGCTGGCCGAGGGCATCCGCCTGTTCGCGGCCGATGCGGCCAAGCTGGACGCGCTGATCGACGCGCAGCTTGCCGCACCGGCTTCGGCATGAACCGCGATGCGCCCATGACCGCCTGGCCACGCTGTGACCGCACGGTGGCGTGGTCGGCGCTGCAGGGCCACGCCGAAGCGCATGGCCACGCGCTGGACCTGCGCCAGCTGTTCACCGACGATCCCGAGCGCGCCCAGCGCCTGAGCCTGCAGGCGCCCGAGGTCTGGGCCGATTTGTCGCGCGCGCACTGGGACGTGGCCACGCGCCGTCACCTGCTCGACCTGGCCCGCGAGTGCGGCCTGGAGGCCCGCCGCGACGCCTTGCTGCGCGGTGACATCGTCAACGTCACGGAAGGCCGCGCGGCACTGCACACGGCCTTGCGCGCACAGAAGGGGGCTGGGCCGTTCAGCGAGGCTGTCCACGCCGAGCTCGACCGCATGCTGGCGTTTGCCGAAGGCATCCGCGCGCGTGCCGGTGGCGACCAACCCGGTGACATCCACGACATCGTCCACATCGGCATCGGCGGCTCCGACCTGGGCCCGCAGATGGTGGTGGCCGCGCTCGGTGCCTGGGTGCACCCCCAGCTGCGCCTGCATTTCGTCTCCAACGTCGATGGGCAGGACATCGCGGCGCTCCTGCCGCGGCTGAAGGCACAGCACACGTTGTTCGTTGTCGCCTCGAAAACCTTCACCACCCAGGAAACCCTGGCCAACGCCCGCACAGCACGCCAGTGGTTCACCGAGCAGGGCGGCACGGACATCGCCCGGCACTTCGTGGGCACCACGACCCAGGTGCAGACGGCCGCGGCCTTTGGCGTGACCACCACCTTCGGCTTCTGGGACTGGGTGGGCGGGCGGTTCTCGATGTGGTCGGCCATTGGCCTGCCGATCGCGTTGGCCGTGGGCGACGAGGCCTTCCGCCAGATGCTGGCCGGCGCCCACGCCATGGACCGGCACTTTGCAGACGCGCCGCTCGATGCCAACTTGCCGATGCTGCTGGGCCTGCTGGACGTGTGGCAGCGCAACTTCATGGGCTACCGCAGCCGCTGTGTGGCGCCCTACAGCCAGAACCTGCACCGCCTGCCGGCCTACCTGCAGCAGCTCGTCATGGAGAGCAACGGCAAGGGCGTGGACGTGGACGGCCAGCCGCTGCCCTATGCCACCAGCGACGTGCTCTGGGGCGAGCCAGGCACGAATGGCCAGCACGCTTTTTTCCAGATGCTGCACCAGGGCAGCGACGTGGTGCCGGTGGAGTTCATCCTCGTGCGCCAGCCGAGTTACCGCGGTGCCGAAGCGATGTCGCCCGAGCTGCTCGCCTCGCTGGCCCAGCAGCACCAGGCCTTGCTGGCCAACGCCCTGGCCCAGGCCCAGGCCCTGATGTGCGGCAAAACCTCCGCGCAAGCGCTGGCCGAAGCGGCGCCGACGGCCTCGCCCGAGGTGCCCTGCGAGGTCATCGCCCGCCACCGCACCTTCCCCGGCAACCGCCCGAGCCTGACGCTGCTGCTCGATCGCCTCACGCCGAGCGCCCTGGGTGCCCTGGTCGCGCTGCACGAGCACCGCACTTTCGTCAGCGGCGCCGTGTGGGGCATCAACAGCTTCGACCAGTGGGGCGTCGAGCTGGGCAAGGCCCTGTGTCAGGACCTCTTGCCGCGCCTGGACAGTGGCGATGTGGCCGGTCTGGACGCGGCCACGGCCCAGCTGATCGCGCGTTTGCACGGCACACGCAGCCCATGAAAAACACCGCCGCGGCCTGGGCCGGGGCGGTGTTCGTGGCGCAAGGGGCGGGTGGCGCTTGAGAGCGCGTGAGGGCGCCTCAGCCTCAGGCGGTTTCGGTCAAGGCCTTGCGCATCTTCTTCATGGCGGCGGCCTCGATCTGGCGGATGCGTTCGGCGCTGACGCCATAGACGGCGGCCAGGTCGTGCAGCGTCATGCCGCCCGAGCCATCGTCGTTGACCTTCAGCCAACGCTCTTCCACGATGCGGCGGCTGCGTTCGTCCAGGCTGTCCAGGGCGTGCTGGATGCCGTCGCTGGCCAGCCAGTCGCGGTGGTGGGCCTCGATCATGCGCGTGGGCTCGTGCTGGTCGTCGGCCAGGTAGGCCACCGGCGCCATCGGGGCGTCGTGGTCATCGTCGGCTTGCGCTTCCAGGGCCACGTCGCCGCCGGCCATGCGCGTTTCCATCTCGATGACGTCTTCCGGGCGCACGTTCAGCTCGGTGGCCACGCGGTGGATGTCGGCCTCGGACAGACCGGCGCGGCCCAGGTGGGCCTCATGGGCCTCGGCGGCCTCGCCCTTGTACTGGTGCTTGAGCGAGCGCAGGTTGAAGAAGAGCTTGCGCTGGGCCTTGGTGGTGGCCACCTTGACCATGCGCCAGTTCTTGAGGATGTACTCGTGGATCTCGGCCTTGATCCAGTGCATGGCGTAGCTCACCAAGCGCACGCCCTGGTCGGGGTCGAAACGCTTGACGGCTTTCATCAGGCCGACGTTGCCTTCCTGGATCAGGTCGCCCTGCGGCAGGCCGTAGCCCATGTACTGGCGCGAGATGGACACCACCAGGCGCAGGTGGGACATCACCAGGCGCGAGGCGGCCTGCAGGTCGTTCTGGTCGCGCAGCTGGCGGGCGAGGCTTTGCTCCTCGGCGGCTTCCAGCAGGGGGATGGCCTGCACCGAGCGGATGTACGCGTCCAGGTTGCCCAGTGAGGGCACCACGGTCCACGGATCACGAGAGATGACGGCGTTCGACATGTTCATCAAGGGGCTCCTTCAGGGGTCCTTTCGATGCATATTAGCACTCCTGTTCAGAGAGTGCTAAGGCGGAAAAGTTCCCCTTTGGGTGGCCGGTCTTTCGGCTTTTTCCGCTGCGTGGGCCAGATGTCAGCCGCGCCGCCGCTGCCGCATCACGGCCATGCCGGCCAACTGCAGTCCCAGCAAGCCCAAGGCCCAGTCCGGCAGTGGCGCATCGGCGTCGGGCACGTCGGGCGGCGTGGTGCTGGGTGGGTTGCAATGGACGGTCTGGGGGCTTTGGGCTGCGGGGGAGCCGACCGCCGAGATCACCCCTTGCGTGCACACCTGCGCCTGGGTTTGGGTGGTGCTGACCTGGACGGTGCCGCCCGCAGGGCATTCCTGTGCCGTGGCCGCCCGGGTGCTCACCACCGGGCTGCTGGTGCTGGAGAAGGCCGAGCCATCGGGGTGCAGGACGCCGCTGGCATCGGTGCAGGCGATCGGGGCGTTGCAGGCGGGCGCACCGGCGTCGGTGAGCACGTCGACGGCATCGCCGCTGGCCACGATCTTCGTGGTGCTGCACACCATGGCCTGTTGGCGCACGGTCACGGTGGGCACGCTGCCGCCGTAAGGGCACTCTGCGGCGGTGGCGACCCGGGTGCCGGTGCTGCGCGCCAGCGTCACGCTGCGGGCGGCGCCATCGGCCAGGATCTGGCCGTCGGGGTCGAGGCAGTCGCGGGTGTTGCCATCGATGACGATGCCGTCCAGCGCGTTGGGCGCGAAGATCCGGTAGATGCGCACGTCGGTGGCGCCGGCGGGTGCCTGGTAGGGGCTGCGGTCCCAGCCCACGCTGCGGATCTGCGCCAGTCCGTCGAGCACGCTGGCGTCATCGGTCTGGCCGACGTCGGCCGGGCTGGGCGCGGTGGCATCGCCTTGCTTCATCATCGCGAAACCCACCCGGCCGCCGCTGCTGGCGCGGCTGTAGTAGTTCGGGGTGTTCGAGGCGATGCCCAGCAACAGCACGTTGGTGCCGGGCTCGCCTGCCTGCGGCGTGCGCTCTGTGCCGAT
>CAIQIL010000660.1 GCA_903871865.1 uncultured Burkholderiales bacterium | reverse complement strand
GTCTGAGAACGTGGCAGAAAACAACAAGCTTTGTTTTTTGACTGGCAGTATGCCCAGCACGCGCTTGATATCGTGGATGAAACCCATGTCCAGCATGCGGTCGGCTTCGTCCAAAACAAAAAATTCAACGTGGCTGAGGTCCAGCGTGCCTTGCTGATGGTGATCGAGCAGGCGACCCGGCGTGGCCACCAGGATATCGATGCCGCGGCGCAATGCGTCAATTTGGGGATTCATCCCCACACCACCGAACATCACCATGGATTTCAGTGGCAGGTATTTGCCATACACCCTAACAGATTCTTCGACCTGGGCCGCCAATTCACGGGTGGGTGTCAAAATCAAGGCACGCACAACGCGCCGTCCGGCTGGCACGGGCTTGGCGGCCAACTGGTGCAGCAGAGGCAGGGTGAAGCCTGCGGTTTTGCCCGTGCCCGTCTGAGCGCCAGCGAGCAGATCCCCGCCATTCAAAACTGCAGGGATGGCCTGCGTCTGAATCGGGGTGGGGGTGTGGTAGCCAGCTTCGTGCACCGCACGCAGCAAAGGCTCAACCAAACCCAAATTTTCAAACGACATACAACTGGCCCACGTTAAATGAAGCGGTGACTGCACTCGGGGTTCCGGGCCTGGAACGGCGCGAGTCAACCGACTGTCAAGGTATGCGGCTTGTTTGCACAACGCGCCGCAAGGAATTGCACCGCGTGGTATTGGACAAACCGCGTTAATGAAATTGTATGCCCCAGCACCTCACCGTGATAGTACTTATGGGTAAATGGGGGGTGACTTTCCGAGCCCTGATGTTACGGATTGTATCAAACGGAGTGCAACATTGTACGATTGCTCGGTCTTACGCTGCGGGCGCCCGTGTGGATGCAGGTCGCCAGCCCCTAGAATCGCGCCATGACGACAACCGTTCTCGCGCGGAAATACCGGCCGGCCAGCTTCGAGGCCATGGTGGGCCAAGGGCACGTGGTGCAGGCCTTGTCCAACGCGCTCACCCAGCAGCGACTCCACCACGCCTACCTCTTCACGGGCACCCGTGGCGTGGGCAAGACCACGGTGTCGCGCATCCTGGCGAAGTCCTTGAACTGCACCGGGCCTGACGGGCAGGGCGGCATCACCGCCACGCCCTGCGGCCAATGCCAGCCTTGCCGCGACATCGACGCAGGCCGCTTCGTGGACTACGTCGAGCTGGACGCCGCGTCCAACCGTGGGGTCGATGAGATCTCCCAGTTGCTGGAGCAAGCGGTGTACAAGCCGGTGGTGGGGCGCTTCAAGGTCTACATGATCGACGAAGTGCACATGCTCTCGAACACGGCTTTCAACGCCATGCTCAAGACGCTGGAGGAGCCACCCGAGTACCTGAAGTTCGTGCTGGCCACGACCGACCCGCAGAAGGTGCCGGTGACGGTGCTGTCGCGGTGCCTGCAGTTCAACCTGCGGCCCATGGCGGCGCAGACCGTTCAGCTTCACCTCGCGCAGGTGCTGGACCACGAGGGCATCGCCCACGATCCGGGCGCTTTGCGCCTGCTGTCCCGTGCGGCGCGCGGGTCCATGCGCGATGCCATGTCGCTGGCCGATCAGGCCATCGCCTTCGGGGGCGGGGCATTGCAAGAGGATGCTGTGCGGCACATGCTGGGTTCGGTGGACCGCCAGCACGTGCAGCGCATCATCGAAGCGGTGGCGGCAGGCGATGGTGCCGGTCTGGTCGCTGCGGTCGATGCCTTGCGCGCGTTGGGCCTGTCGGCCTCCGGCACGCTGGAGGATCTGGCCGCGGGCCTGCAGCGCATGGCCGTGGTGCAAGCCGTGCCCGCCATGGCACGGGCTGTCGATGAGACCGACCCTGACGCACAGACCTGGACGCAACTGGCGCCGCTGCTGGCCCAGGACGAGACCCAGCTCTTCTACAGCCTCTGCCTGCAAGGGCGGGCCGAGTTGGCACTGGCCCCCGATGAATACAGTGGCCTGTTGATGCTGCTGTTGCGCTTGTTGGCTTTCAAGCCAGGAGGCGGAGGCGCCAGCCCAAAATCTGAGGGCTCGGTGGCACGCTCCACAGCCACCGAGCCTCGCAGTGTGGTGACGGGGGCAGCCCAGGCTGGCAGGGTTGCCATGCCCATGCCTGCTCAAACGCGATCGCCGAGTCCGTCGGGGGCATCGCTGACACCGGCCTCGGCGCCGTTGACTGCACCTCCGGAGTTGCCGCGCTCGGGGCTGGGTGCGCGCGTCGCGGCGACACCGGCTGCGCCTCAAGTTGCCACGACTGCCGTGGCACCCGTGGCGGCTCAGGGCGCACGCTCAGCCGCATCGGCCCCTTGGGACGACGCCCCGCCTGAGCACCTGGATGTGCCTCCGCCCGACATGGACGACGAGGCATCGGCGTCTTCTGGCATGGCGCATGTCGAGGCTTGGGAGAATGGGCCGCCGCCCGGCTTTGACGATGGCTGGGGCGATGCGGCCGCCGCAGCGCCGCTCAATGCACCCGCGCCCTCTGCGCCTGCATCGGCCGCTGCTGTGGGCACCGGCTCGGGCCCTGCTGCTGGCAGCGCGCCGACCCTGTCGCTGTCGCGCCAGCTGGCCGAACTGCCACCGGACCCCTTGTCCGACCGCTGGGCTGAGCTCGTGGTGCAGATGCAGGCCCAGGGCTTGATCACGGCCTTGGTGCGTGAGCTGGCCGTGCAGTCGCAATGCGTGGCACAGCGGCAAGAAGGCGCCCAGAGCATCTGGCATTTGCAGGTGCCGCGCGCCAGCCTCTGCGGCGACATGCACAAAGATCGCTTGACTCAGGCCCTGGCCCAGGTTCTGGGCTGCGAGGTGCAGCTCCATGTGGAGCAGGGTGCCGCGGTCAACACACCCGCGCAGCGCGACCTGGCTGCGCGCGAGGCCAGGCAGCACGCGGCCGAGGCTTTGATCGAGGGCGATGCCTTGGTGCGTGGTCTGTTGACCCAGTACCCGGGCGCACGGATCGTGCCGGGCTCGGTGACGCCGATCTGATCCCTGCTTGCCCCATCTCGCCACACACCCCGCGCTTGCCGCATCTGGCGAGAGTTCCCGGCGACAATCCACCCCAGGGGCGCGCCTGAGTGCGCGCCCAGCTTCCAAAGTCAGACAAGAAAGGACGAGCCATGCTCAAAGGACAACTTGCCGGCCTGATGAAACAGGCCCAGCAGATGCAGGACAACCTCAAGAAGGCCCAGGACGAGCTGGCGCACATCGAGGTCGAGGGTCAATCGGGTTCGGGTTTGGTCAAGGTGCTGATGACCTGCAAGCACGAGGTGCGCCGCGTGACCATCGACCCCAGCCTGCTGGCCGATGACAAGGACATGCTGGAAGACCTGGTGGCCGCCGCCTTCAACGACGCAGCCCGCCGCGCCGAGACGACCAGCCAGGAGAAGCTGGGCCGCCTGACGGCAGGCATGCCGATGCCCCCGGGCATGAAGCTGCCGTTCTGACGCCGCCTGGAACGCTTGAACGACTGACGACACCGACGACCATGGCCGACGCCGCACTCGACGCCCTCATCGACAGCCTGCGCTGCCTGCCTGGCGTGGGGCAGAAGTCGGCGCAGCGCATGGCCTACCACCTGTTGCAGCACGACCGTCCTTCGGCCCTGCGCTTGGCCAAGGCCTTGGAAACGGCGGTGTCGGAGGTCAAGCATTGCGCGCGCTGCTACACCTTCAGCCACGAACCGGTCTGTGAGGTTTGCCTGGATGAAACGCGTGAGCGACAGTTGCTGTGCGTGGTCGAGAGCCCAGCCGACCAGGCCGCGCTGGAGCGCACCGGCAGTTACCGCGGTTTGTATTTCGTTTTGATGGGGCGCATCAGCCCGCTGGACGGCGTGGGCCCGCGCGACATTGGCATGTCGGCCCTGCTGGAGCGCGCCAGCGATGGCGTGGTGCAGGAGGTCATCCTGGCCACGAGCTTCCATGCCGAGGGCGAAGCCACCGCCCATGTGCTGAGCGAGCAACTCCGAGCCCGCGGGCTCAAGGTGACGCGCTTGGCGCGCGGTGTGCCGGTGGGCAGTGAGCTGGAGTACGTGGACCTGGGCACCATCGCCCATGCGTTCATGGACCGCCGCTGAGCTCAGCGCGCGCTGGCCACGCGGATGCGCGTGTTGCGGGCGGGTGCGGAGCGCAGCTTGGTGTTGCCATTGCTGCGGGACACCGAGGCCGATCGTGCTGCCGGTGCGGCACTGGCCACACGAACGGCACTGCGGCGTGAGGCCACTGCAGAAGCCGTCTTGCTGTTCGCAGGCTCTGCGCGGCGCGCCTGGTTGCCAGTCTGGGCACCCGACTTGGCGGCCACGGCATTGCCTGCAGGCACAAGCACGGTCACGCTCTGGCCCTTGCCAAAGTTGGCCGAAGCCGAGGTGTGGTTCCACTGCGCGACTTGTTGGGCCGACACGCGGTAACGCTTGGCCACGCTGGCCACAGAGTCGCGCTTGCCGGCCTTGAAGCTCACGCGGCGCAGGGGCGGCAGGTCGGGGGCCAGGGCCATCATGGCGTTGTCGGCCAGGGCCTCGGAGACGTCCTGCTCACGGTGTTCGGGGCGGGGCACCAGCAGCGTCGAGCCAGCCTTGACCAGCATCTTCGGTGGGATGTGGTTGAGCTCGCGCAAGCCGGTCTCGCTCATGCCGACCCGTTTGGCGGCATCGCCCGGGCGCATGGTGCTGGGCACCTGCCAGGCCGTCCAGGACGCCAGCGGGCCTTTGTGCTTGCCCAGGCTTTGCACGAAGAGGTTGGCGTTGTCGTAAGGCAGCAGCACTTGCGGTGTGCCTGCGGCCAGGATGACGGGCTTGTTCTGCGAGGGGTTGAGCGCTTTGAACTCGTCTTGCGGCAGGCCGGCCAGGCGGGCGGCCAGGGCCAGGTCCATGTCGCGCTGGATGGGCACGCTCACGAAGTAGGGGTGGTTCTCCACTGGCGGCAGGCTCAGGCCAAAGCGCTCGGGCTGCATCACGATGTTGCGCACGGCGTGCAGCTTGGGCACGTAATTGCGCGTCTCGGGCGGCATGTTGAGGCTGAGGTAGTCGGTGGGCAGGCCCTGGCGCTGGTTGCGCGCGATCGCCTTCTGCACATTGCCTTCGCCCCAGTTGTAGGCAGCCAGGGCGAGGTGCCAGTCACCGAACATGCGGTTGAGGCGCTGCAGGTAGTCGAGTGCAGCGCGGGTGGAGGCCAGCACGTCGCGGCGGTCGTCGCGGAAGAGGTTCTGCTTGAGTTCGAAGTCCTTGCCGGTGGCGGGCATGAACTGCCACATGCCCGAGGCGCGTGCCGAGGACATGGCCTGCGGGTTGAACGCGCTTTCGATGAAGGGCCGCAAAGCCAGCTCGGTGGGCATGTTGCGGCGGTTGATTTCCTCGACCACGTGGAAGAGGTAGCGGCTGCCGCGGTCGGTCATGCGCTGCACGTAATCGGGGCGGCTGGCGTACCAGCGCTCGTGGTCAGCGACCAGCTCGGACTGCAACTCGGGCAGGGCGTAGCCCTTGCGGATGCGGCCCCAGAGGTCTTGCGTGGCGTTGGCGTCCGAGAGGTTCAGCGTGGCGTCGGGGCGCAACGGGTCCGTCGGGGTGCCGATGGCGTCCAGGGCTTCCGCGGAGGCAGCGCCGTCCTGGCGGTTGGCGGCGGCCATCGGGGTGTTGATGTCCACGCGCAGGCCGGAGGTCGGATCCTGGCGGGTCAGGTTGCGGTCCGTGCCCCGAGCGGCCGTGGGCGATTGGCGGATCAGGGCGTCGGGGTCGAAGTTGCGAAGCGGACGCGCCTCGCGGGCTTCACGGACATCGCGGGTGTCACGGGCTGAGCTTCCCGCATCGGCGGCACGGTTCTCCACCACGCTGCCGCAGGCGGACAGCACGAAGGCGGAAACGGTGGTCAGGCTCAGCAGCAGGGCACGTTGAATCGGGTGAATCAAGCGAGAGGCGTTCATCGTCAGAAACGGTTTTTCCATTGACGCAATGCGGCAAAGATGGCCTGTGGGCGGGCATCCTCGGCGCCATGCTCCAGGGCACTGGCCACCACGTCGGATTGGGTGCAGCGCAGAAATGGGTTGATGCCCTTTTCGACGCGCAAGGTGCTGGGCAGTGTGGGCAACAGCTGCGCGCGCAAGGCTTCGCAGTGGGCCGTGTGGCTGACCAACGCTGGGTTGTGGGGTTCGACCGCCTGCGCGAACCGCAGGTTGCCGAGCGTGTATTCGTGCGTGCAACAGATGCGGGTGGCATCCGGCAGGCGCGACAACTTCAGGAGGCTATCGTACAGCTGATCGATGGTGCCATCGAAGACGCGACCGCATCCAGCTGAAAAAAGTGTGTCACCTGCGAAGAGCACCGGATCTGGGTCCAGCGACCCCAGCCCATCGGGCAGGAAGTAGGCGATGTGGCCGCGGGTGTGGCCAGGCACGTCCAGCACCTGCAGGCTCAGCCCGCACCATGGCACGGCATCGCCTTCGCCCAGGGGATGTGTGATCCCGGCGATGTCTTCGTGGCGGGGTCCGTACACTGGCAGGCCTTCGCGCTGCAGTGCGGCCAGCCCACCCACATGGTCCATGTGATGATGGGTCACTAGAATGGCAGACAAGGTCAGTCCGGCATCGCTGAGCGCCTGCTTCACGGGTGCGGCGTCGCCCGGATCGACCACCAGTGCCTCGCGGCCGTTGTGAAGCATCCAGATGTAGTTGTCGGTGAAGGCGGGCAGGGCAAGCAGATCCATGAGCAAAGTCGATCCCATCGTTGAATTGCACCCCTGGTTGGCCTTGACGCCAGGTCAGGCCTTGCTGGAGTGGGAGCAGCAGCAGATGGACAGGCTGGTGGCCGACATCTTCGGCTTCCATGCGTTGCAACTGGGCCTGCCCGAGCTGGACGCCTTGCGGGCCAACCGCATGCAGCACCGCTGGCTGGCACTGGACACAGCCTACCAGCATTGGAGCCCGCCGGCCGAGTTGGCGCCCCTGGTGCATGGGCCTGTGGAGATCGACAGCAGCCTTTTGTGTGGCGCGCCGTTCAGCCTGCGTTGTGACTTCGAGTCGCTGCCTTTCCCATCGAACAGCCTGGACCTGGTGGTTTTGCCGCACGCGCTGGAGCTGGCGCGCGACCCTCACCATACGCTGCGCGAGGTCGAGCGCGTGTTGGTGCCTGAAGGGCGGGTGGTGATTGCCGGCTTCAACCCGGCCAGCCTGTGGGGCTTGTGGCAGCGCATGGGGCGTTGGGGTGTCAAGCCCGCCTTGGTCTTGCCGCAGGGCGAGTTCATCGCCTACTGGCGGCTGCGCGACTGGTTGCGCCTGCTCGACCTGGAGGTGGAGGGCGGATGCTTCGGGTGCTACCGGCCCATGGTGCGTCAGGCATCATCCTGGGATCGGCTGCGCTGGATGGAGCACGCGGGTGACCGCTGGTGGCCCGTCCTGGGCGCGGTGTATTTCGTGGTGGCCGTCAAGCGGGTGCGCGGCATGCACCTGGTGGGCAAGGTCAAGAAAGCCCGCATGCATGCGGCCGCGGCACCCGCCGTGGTCGCGCAGCGCGGCACAACAAGGAACGTGAGCAAGCATGAGTGAGGCAAGCAAGCCCTCGGTGGTCGTCTACACCGATGGCGCCTGCAAGGGCAACCCCGGCCGTGGTGGCTGGGGTGTGTGGATGGTCAGTGGCCCCCACGAAAAAGAGATGTGGGGCGGCGAGATGCTGACCACGAACAACCGCATGGAGCTCACCGCCGTCATCGAGGCGCTGCAGGTGCTCAAGCGGCATTGCCATGTGGCGGTCTACACCGACAGCGAATACGTGCGCAAAGGCATCACCGAGTGGATCACGGGCTGGAAGCGCCGTGGCTGGAAGACGGCCGACGGCAAGCCGGTCAAGAACGTCGAGCTCTGGATGCGCCTGGAAGACCTGGCGCGCCAGCACCAGGTGGATTGGCACTGGGTGAAGGGCCACGCGGGCGACCCGGGCAACGAGCGGGCCGATGGCCTGGCCAACCGGGGTGCGGCCGAGGCGCGCTGAGCTGTCTTCAGCACGGGCTCAGAGGATGAGCACCATGGTGAGCTTGTCGAAGTAGCGCACCTGGCCGGTTTTGTCGACGAGCTTGAGGGCATGCGGCAAGACGCCGCAGCCCTGGAAACCTGCGCGCTCGTAGAGGCGGATGGCCGATTGGCTGGAGGTGCTCACGCGCAACACGATCTGCTCCAGGCCCAGGGCCTGGCGGGCTTCGGCGATGGCGGCTTCGATCAGCATCAGGCCCACGCCGCTGCCGGTGTGGTCGGGGTGGACCATCATGCTGTTGAGCTCGGCGCTGTGGCGCAGCTTGGCCTGCGTCTGGCGCTCCAGGCCGATCATGCCGATGAGGTCCCGGCCCAACCAGGCGCCCAGCAGGAAAGAACCGCCGCGCGTTTCGCCCAGGCCGAGGCGGCCCAGGTAGCTTTCGGGCGGACGCGCCTGTTCGCTCTCGATGTCGGCATCGAAAGCGTCGGGGTGCAGGCGCAGGGCCTCGTCGCGCAGGCTTTTGTAGGCGCTCAGCTGAGCTGGCGCCACGCGCGAAATGCGCACGGCGGGTGCTTGCCCAGTGGGCTCAGTCCCGGCCATGCAGTGTCTCCAGGGTGTTCATGTTTTGAAAATCGGTCTCCGGGGCGAAGCATACGCCGACCCATGGCCGGGTCTGTGTCCAGCGGCCTATTTTGCGTTCACCGTTCACGAACGCCTCGTGCATCTCCCCGAGCACCCCCCGCCGCATCAGGGCGCAGACCCAGTGGTGCCGCGTGCCATCGCTGCCGGCGGCTGGAGCCGTGTCCTGTGTGACGGGGACAGCGATGTCGGCCTGGGCCTGCAAAGCAGCTTGCAGGAGCTTGGGCCACAGCTCGTGTGGCAAGCGGGGGGTGTCGCACGGCAGCACCAGCACCCACTCCGAGTGGCTGTGGCGCAGCGCCGTGAGGATGCCGGCCATCGGGCCGCTGCGCTCGGGCAGGTCGGTGTCGTCGGGCAGCACGCCGCCAGGCACGGCCAGTGGCACGCCTTGCTGCCGCACGGGGTCGCATTGGGCCAGCAGGTCGCGGTAGCCCTCAGGGTGGCGGTTGGCGGTGATGCCGATGGCGCTCAGGCGGCCCGGTGCCTCTGCTGCGGTGAGGCTGTCCAGCACCCAGGCGGCCAGCGGGCGCCCTTGCCAGCTCACCAGCCCCTTGTCCTGGCCTTGCATGCGCCGGCCTTCGCCACCGGCCAGCAACCAGGCGCTGACCGTGTGCGAAGGCTGGGGTGATGCCGCGATGGGGCCAGGGACGGCCATGGGCTCAGCCGCCGATGTAGCTCATCTCGACGCGCGGGGCATCGGGCAGGTCGCCGGGCTGGTCCAGGCCGCGCAGCTCTGAATAGCGGTCCGTGCGTCCCTGCCAGAGCGCAGCGATGCGGCCTGTCAGCGTGGCGTCGTCGGTGTGGCCGTCGCGCAGCAGGCTGCGCAGGTCATGGCCTTGCGAGGCGAACAGGCAGGTGTAGAGGCGCCCGTCAGTGGACAGGCGCAGGCGCGTGCAGTCGCCGCAAAAGGCTTGGGTCACGCTGGAGATGAAGCCGACGTGCCCGGCGCCGTCGGCATAGGCCCAGCGCTCGGCGGTGTCGCTGTGGCGCGGGGCATCGGCAGCTTGCAGTGGGTGCTGTGCGTGGATCAGCGCGCGGACGTCGCTGGAGGGCAGCATGTGGGCCATGTCCCAGCGGTTGGTCTGGCCCACGTCCATGAACTCGATGAAGCGCAGCTCGATGCCCGTGCCGCGGAAGTGGCGCGCCATGGGCAGGATCTCGCCATCGTTCACGCCCTTTTGCACCACCATGTTGACCTTCAGCGGTGCCAGGCCCACGCGCTGGGCGGCCTCGATGCCGGCCAGCACCTCGCCGACCTCGGTCTGGCTGTCGCTCATGCGCTGGAACATGTCGGGGGACAGGGCGTCCAGGCTCACGGTCAGGCGCTGCAGGCCGGCGTCTTTCAAGGCCTGGGCCTTGCGGGTCAGCAGCACGCCATTGGTGGTCAAGGTGAGTTCGGGCGGGGTGCCGTCCAATGTGCGCAGGGCCGCCAGTTGGGCGATCAGCCGCTCCAGGTCGCGGCGCATCAGCGGTTCACCGCCGGTCAGGCGCAGCTTG
>CAIQIL010000659.1 GCA_903871865.1 uncultured Burkholderiales bacterium | reverse complement strand
GCCTGTGTCTGTTTGGCCAGCGGCGTGCAGCGCTCCTTGCGCCCTTTCCCGAGCACGTGGACGTGGGCGCCCGTGCCGAGCCTGACATCGGCGGCTCGTAGACCGGTGATCTCGGACAGACGCAGCCCGGTCTGAACCGCAAGCAACAACAGGGCATGGTCGCGCCGCCCCGCCCATGTGGTCCGATCGGGTGCGGCAAGCAAGGCTTCGACCTCTTCACGTGTCAGATGGCAGACTGGGCTGCTGCCGGTTCAGTGGACACCAACCTAAGCTTCTTGAGCTTTCTCGAACTGTATCGGACTGACGTAGCCCAGAGTCGAATGTCGGCGCCTGGGGTTGTAGAAGCGCTCGATGTAATCGAACACATCCGCCCGGGCCTGCTCTCGGCTGCGGTAGACCTTCCTGGCAATGCGTTCCGTCTTCATTGAACTGAAGAAGCTCTCCATTGCCGAGTTGTCCCACACCTCGCCCGCACGGCTCATGCTGCAGGTGATGCCATGTTCCTTGAGCAAGTCCTGGAACTGCTTGCTGGTGTATTGGCTCCCCTGGTCAGAGTGATGCAGCACAGCCATCGGCTTCCCACGCCGCCACACGGCCATCATCAACGCGTCAGCCACCAGCTGCGATGTCATGCTGTCTTGCATCGACCAGCCCACGATCCGACGGGAATACAGGTCTAGCACCACAGCGACATACAACCAGCCTTGCGCAGTCCAGATGTAGGTGAAGTCGGCCACCCACTTCTGATTGGGCGCTGCAGCGGTGAACTCCCTGTCCAGCACATTGCCAGCGATGACACTGCGCTCGCCCTTGTCCTGCGGTAACCCACGCCTGCGAGGCCTTGCTCGCAATGCCTGCGCTCGCATGAGCCGCTCGATGCGATGCAGGCCGCACTCATAGCCCAGCTCCAGCATATCGAACCAGACACGCCTGGCGCCGTAGGTGCGGTCACTGGCAATGAAGCTTTGGCGCACATGCGGCGCCATCTCATCATCTTCGCGGCAGCGTTGGCTTGGCGGCCTCGACAGCCAGGCATAAAAGCCACTGCGGGACACACCGAGCGCCTCGCACATCATCGCCACAGGCCAGGCCCCTCGGTGCTTCGCCATGAAGCCGAACTTCACATCGACTCCTTGGCGAAGTAGGCCGCCGCTTTTTTCAGCAGGTCGCGCTCCATCTTGAGCTTGGCGTTTTCCTTGCGCAGGCGCTCCAACTCAGCCGTCTCTGGCCTCATAACGCCTTGGCCAGGAAATGCATGCTGCGGGTCGACCTTGGCCTCCCGAACCCATTTCCGCAAGACGTTCTCATGAACGTCCAGATCTTTGGCCGCCTGCGCCACGGACACGCCGCGCTCAACAACCAGCTTGACTGCCTCAAGCTTGAACTCTCGGCTGAACAGCCTTCTCGTTGCCATAAACCACCTCCGGTTTGACTTCACACCTTAACAAGGTGTCCTTCAAACCGGCAGCAGCCCAATGTGGCTACCTTCAGCAGCGGATCAGCAAGACAAGTCTGGCCAAGCTGAACACCAGCAAAGGCAGACCTTCATTTTCAAGCTACGCCGACCACCTCAG
>CAIQIL010000658.1 GCA_903871865.1 uncultured Burkholderiales bacterium | reverse complement strand
TCAAGCACGCCAACCCCTGTGGCGTGGCCGTGGGTGCGACCCCGCTGGAAGCCTACAGCAAGGCCCTGAAGACCGACCCGACCAGCGCGTTCGGCGGCATCATGGCCTTCAACCGCGTGGTCGATGTGGACGTGATCGACGCCATCAACGCCAACAAGCAGTTCGTGGAAGTGGTGATCGCACCGAAGTTCACGGACGCAGCCCGCGCGGCCTACGCATCGAAGCAGAACGTGCGCCTGCTGGAAGTGCCCCTGACGGACGCCACGCGCGGCCTGAGCAACGCGCTGGACTTCAAGCGCGTGGGCGGCGGCATGCTGCTGCAATCGGCGGACAACATCGACCTGGTGGGCGACATCAAGGTGGTGTCCAAGCTGCAACCCACGGCTGAGCAGCTGAAGGACATGCTGTTTGCCTGGACCGTGGCCCGCTTCGTCAAGAGCAACGCCATCGTCTTCTGCAAGGACGGCATGACCATGGGCGTGGGTGCCGGCCAGATGAGCCGCCTGGACTCGGCCCGCATCGCCTCGATCAAGGCCGGTCACGCTGGCCTGACCCTGCAAGGCACGGCCGTGGCGTCGGACGCCTTCTTCCCGTTCCGCGACGGCCTGGACGTGGTGGTCGATGCCGGCGCGACCTGCGTGATCCACCCGGGTGGCTCCATGCGCGACGACGAAGTCATCGCCGCGGCCGACGAGCGTGGCATCGCGATGGTGTTCACCGGCACGCGCCACTTCCGTCACTGAGCCCCGCTGGGTGACCCCTTGGATGAACGGCCCCTCGGGGCCGTTTGTCATGGCGCGGTCACCTCAGCCCGTCATCGTCCGGCGCTCTGCGTTGCTGTCTGTGGGTGAATCTGTGTCGCTGTCTGGCATCCTCTTGCGTGGCCTGGCGCTGAGCGCTTGCGCCTGGCTCGGCCTCACCCTGCCCACCCGACTGCAAGCCTGCAGTGCCGACGACATCCCTGTGCTCACGGGCAAATACAGCAAGGGCGCCCACGGTCAGGAGCCGACACAAGAAGCTCTGGTGGCCCTGGGCCGCAAGATCTTCTTCGATCCCAGCCTGTCCGCATCGGGCCGGCAAGCCTGCGCCTCGTGCCACAGCCCGGCCCACGGCTTCGGCCCCCCCAACGCCTTGCCCGTGCAGCCCGGTGGCTTGCGCATGGACGGCTTCGGCCTGCGCGCCACGCCCTCGCTGCGCTACCAGCACGGCCCCCAGGCCTTCACCGAGCACTACATCGACCTGATGGACAACAACGGGCAAGACAGCGGCCCCGCGGGTGGGCGCACCTGGGACGGCCGAGTCAACCAGGCCCGTGAGCAGGCCCTCATGCCCCTGCTGGACGCCCAGGAAATGGCCAACCATGGCCTCAGCGACATCGTCGCCCGCTTGCGCCGCGCGCCCTATGCCGCCGAGTTCGATGCCCTGCTCAGCCTGCCGGGCACGCACATCCTCGACGATGAAGAAGGCGTGATCAGCTGGATGCTCACCGCCATCGAGTTCTACGAACAATCTCCCGAAGACTTCCACCCCTTCAGCAGCAAGTACGACGATTACCTGCGGGGACGCGCCCAGCTCAGCGCGCCAGAAAAACGTGGCTTCCAGATCTTCAACGACCCCGAACGCGGCAACTGCGCCAAGTGCCACCCGAGCGTGACCCCCTCGTCCACGGTGATCTTCCCGCGCTTCACGGACTTCGAATTCGCCGCGCTCGGCGTGCCGCGCAACCCTCGGATCCCGGCCAACCGCGACGCCGCTTTCTTCGACCTGGGTCTGTGTGGCCCCGTGCGCCATGACCTGAGCGACCACCCCGAGTACTGCGGCATGTTCCGCGCACCCACGCTGCGCAACGTGGCCGTGCGCCGGAGCTTCTTCCACAACGGCGTCTTCCACTCCTTGCGTGAGGTGTTGTCGTTCTACGCCACCCGTGACACCGACCCGCAGCGCTGGTACGGCCGGGGCCAGCCTCGCTACAACGACCTGCCGGCACGCCACCACGGCAACGTCAACCAGGAGCCGCCCTTCAAGCCCCTGCCCAATGGCCAGCCTCGCCTGAGCCCGCGGGACATCGACGACCTGCAGGCCTTCCTGAACACCCTCACGGACCGTGACCTGATGTCGCAACCCAGCCCCACCAAACGGCTCATGGTCCGCCCCGCGCCCGGTCACCCATGAGTTTCAAAATGCAAGCAGGTCGGTTGTCGGGCCTTGACAGGTCCAGGTCGTGCGCGAACCCGGAACAACCGTGATTGACGTCCCCCACTCAGCTGTCTCATGATCAACACCCAGTTCCCCCGCCGCGCCACCTCCGTGTCCATCACACTGGCCCTCGCCACCCTGATCGCCGCTGGCTCGGCCATCGCCCAGACCGACCCCGTCGTGCTGAGCTTCACCACGGTCGGTGACTCGCGCCAGGACCCTGCCTCGCCCGACGCCACCCAGCTGGTCAACGGCAAGCTGACCGGCCAGGACGCCCACTGGCTGCAAAACAGCAAGGCCTGGTCGCGCATCATGCGCGAGGTCACGGCCAAGAAGTCCAACCTGCTGTTCTTCAACGGCGACATGATCATGGGCTACGGCAACGCTGGCGCCACCGCGGGCACCGACGTCAACACCGTCGTCAACTCCGACCTGGTCAAGCACCACACGCAGTACGCCTTCTGGCGCGGCATGGTCGCCCCCCTGATCGAATCTGGCACCTACGTCGTGCCCGTGCCTGGCAACCACGAAACCCAGTGCAAGTCGGTGGCCACCACCACCGTCAGCGCCACCACCGGCCTGACCATCCCCGCCGTGGTCTGCGGCACGCTGGTGACCGACGCCAAGGGCAACGTCGTTGACTCGCTGGCCAGCGTCAACGGTGGCAAGAACGCCATCCAGGTCAATGAAGAAGCCTGGCGCGCCAACATGGGCGACCTGATCGTGGACGCCACCCGCCTCAACGCCAACCTGCCCGGCGGCCTGACGGTCAGCAACGTGGACAACACCGACCACGCCAGCACCGACGGCCTGAGCACCCCGCAGAACCAGCTGTCCTACAGCTTCGACGTGGGCAGCAGCCACTTCGCCGTCATCAACACCGACGCCACTGGCGCCGACAGCACCGCGCCCAATGCCTGGCTGGCCGCCGACTTCCTGGCCGCTTCCGGCCGTGGCGCCCAGCACTTCTTCGTGTTCGGCCACAAGCCTGCCTACACCTACGACTTCGTGGGCAACAACGGCAAGGCCGGTGGTCTGGACGCGCTGCCTGCCAAGCGCAACACCTTCTGGGGCGTGATCGAGCAATACGGC
>CAIQIL010000657.1 GCA_903871865.1 uncultured Burkholderiales bacterium | reverse complement strand
GCCTGCGGCACCTGCCTGGAGTTCTTCCAGCTCACCCCCCGCCTGGCCGTGGGCGGCATCGACCTCGCGGCTGGCGCTGTGCTGGCGCACCTGGCGGTGGTCCCAGCTGGCGGTGTGCAGCGCGGTGGGGCCGAGGCGGCGCAGGCCGCCCCAGTGCGTGAGGCTGTCTTCCTGGAGCGTGGCGCCGGCCTGGGTGTAGCGCACTTGGGGCTGCGGGTTGGGCGCGAAGGCCTGGGCGTGGTCGGCGATGACAAGGGTGTGGCTGCCGCCGCCTTCGGCCGTGTGCTCGAACCAGGCAAACAGGCCTTCTTCGGCCCACAGGCGGTTCAGGAAGGCGAGGTCGGTTTCGTGGAACTGGGTGCACAGCGAGCGGCGGGGCAGGGCGCTGCGGTCGGCCACGTCGATGCGCCAGGCGGGTTGCAGCGCGCCTTGGGCTTGGTGATCGGCGAACACGGCTTCGGTGATGTCGAGCACGTCCATGTCCTGGAAGACCCAGGCGTCGCTGCGGTGGCCGAGCCAGTGCAACCAGGGGTCGATGTGCAGGCGCCAGCGCGTGAAGCCGCCGTCGGCGCCCAGGCAGGCCACGTGGCTGATGTGGCCGTGGAAGGGGCGCCAGTGCCGCGTGGTTTGCAGCTCCAGCAAGGCGGCTTGGCCGAGCAACTCGGCAGGGTCGAGGTCGGGGCGGGTGCTCAGGGCCAGCAGTTCGATGTGGCAGGCGGTCTGCAGGTGCGGGTCGGCGCAGGGCACCATGCCTTCGTGGATGGTGGCGCGCTCTGCCAGCAAGGCGTTGGGCCCCAGCGCGGTGTGCAGGCGCAGCAGGCGGGTGTGCTGGCTGAGGCCGCTCAGCCACTGGCCGGCCGCGTCGGCAAGGCTGTGCAAGGCATCGTCCAGCGCGTGCTGGATGCCGGAAAGATCGGTCATGCGTCCGTCCCTGGGTGTGTGCTCGGCCGGGGTCAGGCGCCACCGGCCGTAGAACCCCGGAAATTAGCGCAAAAGCCGGCCTGCGCGCGCGCAGTTCCCCCGCATGGGGGTCTCTGAGGCCCCACCAAAGTGCAAGCATTTGTGAGCCTCGCACATGGGTCTTCTTTGCGTCCATCGGTTGACAGGGAGGGATGCTTTGGCACACTCGTTGCATAGCGAGGTGCCATGGGTTCTCAAACTGCTCCAACTGTTCAAGCACCGCTGGTGCTGGTGCCCTCTTGCCAGAGGGTCTTGGGCCGCCACCCCTTCCATGTGGTGGGGCAGAAGTACGTCGAGGCCATCCGGCTGGCGGGCGGGGTGCCGCTGATGGTGCCGGGGGCGTCCGAGGCGGAGTTGTCGGCGCTGCTGTCCGTGGTGGATGGCGTCTTGCTGACGGGGTCGCCGTCGAATGTCCACCCCCGCCATTTCGACGAAGACGTGCTCGATGAGCGCTTGCCGCTGGACCCGGTGCGCGACGCCTGGACGCTGCCGCTGATCCGGGCGGTCGTCGACCGTGGCATCCCGCTGCTGGGCATCTGTCGGGGTTTGCAGGAAGTCAATGTGGCGCTGGGCGGCTCGCTGCACCAGGCGGTGCAAGGGCAGCCGGGCCACATGGACCACCGCGCCGACGAGGCCTTGCCCGTCGAGCAGGAGTACGGCCTGGCGCACGCGGTGTCGGTCCAGCCTGGCGGGGTGCTCGACCCCATCTTGCGTGGCCTGGACGTGCGCCAGGGCGACGAGGTCATGGTCAACAGCCTGCATGGCCAGGGCGTCAAGCGCCTGGCGCCGGGCCTGCACGTCGAGGCGCGCGCGCCGGACGGCGTGATCGAGGCCTTCAGCAAGCCGGGCGTGGGCTTCAACCTCTGCCTGCAATGGCACCCGGAATGGCTGGCGGCGTCCAACCCGGTGTCCTTGCGCATCTTCGAGGCCTTCGGCCAGGCGTGCCGTGCGCACCAGGCCGCTCGCGTGGGCTTGGCGCATCCCGCTTGAGCAGGTTTCGGGCAAGACAGGCACAATGGGGATAGTACGAATGGGGGGTGATTGACGCAAAATGTGTGTCGCGTCACCCCCAGTGCGCGAGCGATGCCCATCACGACACAGAAGAAAGAAATCGAGCGGCTGTTGGCCCGACCAGGGTGGTTGCAGGGAGTGCCTGCGGCCTTGCACCCGGCCCACCGCGTCCAGCGACAGCGGGATTTCGCGCGGCTGGTGGCCTTGTGGTCGCCTTTGCTGGTGCTGGCTTTCGTCGGCTGCGTGGGCTTTTCCTTTGTGTTCTACCTGGGCCAGTTGCAGGGCCGTGATCTGCGCGTGTACCTGACGTCCGAGGGCCTGGCCTTGGTGGTGAGCACCCTCGGCTTGTGGATGGCCCGCCAACCGCGCTGGCAACCGAAGGCCGATGCCTGGATCCCTTTCTTCCTGGGCTTCAACCTCTTCGTCAAGGTCATCGGGGGCTTCCTGCTCCAGCAGCCCGGGCTGGCCGTCAACCAGGTCTACATCACCCTGCTGGTGCTGCTGATCGGCTTGCTGGCGCTGCAGTTGTCGCTGCGGGCGGCGCTGGTGGGCAGTGCGCTGGGGTTATCGGCCTTCCTCACGGCGCCGTGGTTGGCCGATGCGGCCTTCGCGCGCTTGTTCCTCGGGCACTACCTGCTGACCGCGGGCGTCTGCCTGTTCGTGGCCCTGGTGCGCGAAGACAAGGACCGCATCGCTTTCCTGCAGGCCACCTTGCTGGACCTGGAGCGCCAGGAGGTGCAGCGCCTCAACGAGCAGCTGGCCGAGATGGCCTTGCGCGACGTGCTCACGGGGCTGTCCAACCGCCGCCGCTTCGACCAGGCCCTGGCGCAGGAGTGGGACCGCGCGCGCCGCAACCGCAGTGCGCTGTCGCTGTTGATGGTCGATGTGGACCACTTCAAGGCCTACAACGACCACTACGGTCACCCGGCGGGCGACCAGTGCCTTGTCCACCTCGCGCAGGCGATGGCCACGGCGGTACAGCGTCCGGCCGATGTGGTGGCGCGTTATGGCGGCGAGGAGTTCGTGGTCTTGCTGCCCGACACGGACCAAGCCGGGGCCGTCGAGCTGGCGCGCAAGCTCATCGAGCAGATCGACCAGTTGGCCTTGCCGCACGTGATGTCGAGCACGGCGCCGCATGTGACGGTGAGCGTGGGCGTGGCCACGCAGGCACCGCTGGCCAGCATGGACCGCCAGGGCCTGGTCGGTGCGGCCGATGCCGCCCTGTACCGCGCCAAGCGTGGCGGGCGCCACGCGGTGGGTGTGTGAGCGCGCCTGGCCCTCAGTGGCCGGCGCGCCTCATGCGTTCATCCAGTCCAGCACGGGCTGCCACTGGCCGAGGTCTTTCTCGACGCGGTTGGCGGGCACGTCCCACAGGCTCAGGCCGTGGGCGGCGAGGTGGGCGTAGTTCTGGGTGTCGCGCAGCAGCGTGAGCAGGGGGATGTCCAGCGTCTGCAGGAACTCCTTGAGGTGCTCGGTCGCTTTGGTGTGGTCCTTGACGCGGTTGCCGACCACGCCCAGTTGCACCTTTTTGTCCGAGCGCTTGCTGCGCTTGGCCAGGTCGGCCAGGAAGTCCTGCGTGGCGTAGATGTCGAACACGCTGGCCTGCAGCGGCACAAGGATCTTGTCGGCGAGCTTCATCACGGCATCCAGCCCCGGGCCATGCAGGCCGGCCGGGGTATCGAGCACGATGTGGGTGACACCCTTGGGTGGCCTGGCGATGTGGTCTTCGCTGATGTCCCAGCTCTGAATCGAGG
>CAIQIL010000656.1 GCA_903871865.1 uncultured Burkholderiales bacterium | reverse complement strand
GGAACACCCGCGACGTGGCCGCCACCATCGTGGCCCGGTCCTCGCGGTAGCCGCCCAGCAGCCAGTGCGTCACCGGCTGGCTGACCGCGCCGATCAGGGCGATGCCCAGCATGCGCGCCTCGGCCTCAGCGACATCGACCGCAGCGAAACGCTGCCGGGCAAAGGCCACGACCAGGGCCGCAAAGCGCTCGATGGTGCGGGTGTAAACACCGTCCACCCGCGCGCTCACGCCCAGCACCTCCAGCCAGCACACCCGGGCCACGCGGGGCTCCGAGGCCATCTCGAACAGCGCGTTGAGGGCCACCTCGATCGGCGCGGTGGGGTCGTCTTGCGCGGCATCGCCCACCAGCGCGGCCATCACCACCTGCTGCAGGTGGTCGAACTCGCGCTCGTAGACGGCCACCAGCAAATCCTCGGTGGACGCGAAAGACTCGTAGAAATAGCGGTCCGTCAGCCCAGCCTGCTTGCACAGCTGGCGCACCGTGGCCGTGCGGTAGCCGGTGGTGCCAAACACCTCCAAGCCGGCGTCCAGGAACTGCTGGCGCCGCCGGGCGGTGCGTTCGCTCAGGCTCTCGCCTGCGTAGGTGCGGCCGACACCAAGGTCGGGGGGGGATCGGGTCATCCCCCTATTTGACGACAATCATCGTCACTTGTAAACTGACGACATTCGTCTTCACTTGAATTCGGCAGCCGCACCTTGAGGAGTCCCATGCAGCAGCACACCGCGATCATCATCGGCAGTGGTTTCGGCGGTCAGGCCGCGGCCATCAACCTGCGCCGCATCGGCATCGAGGACTTCCTCATCCTGGAGCGCCGCGCCTGGATGGGCGGCACCTGGAGCCAGAACAGCTACCCCGGTGCGGCTGTCGATGTGCAATCGCCGCTGTACTCGCTGTCCTTCGAGCCCTACCGGTGGTCGCAGATGTTCGCCGAGCAGGACGAACTGGTCGAGTACACCAACCACGTGCTGGCCAAGCACGGCCTGCGCGAGAACACCAAGCTCAACGCCAACGTCACGAAGGTGCAATGGGACGAGGCTGCGCAGACCTGGCAGGTGCAGCTGGAAGATGGCGAGGTGCTGCGCGCGAAGTTCGTCGTCAACGCATCGGGCCCATTGAGCACGCCCGTCATCCCGAACTTCAAGGGCCGCGACACCTTCCAGGGCCAGACCTTCCACACCAACAACTGGCAGCACAGCTACGACCACAAGGGCAAGCGCGTGGCCATCATCGGCAGCGGCGCCAGCGCGGCCCAGGTCATCCCGGCCATCGCCCCCGAGGTGGCGCAACTGCACGTCTTCCAGCGCACGCCGCACTGGGTGCTGCCCCGGCCGGACCACGTGTTCTCGAAGTTCGAACGCGCGCTGCTGGGCAACAAGCTCATCTACAAGGCGCTGCGCACGGCCATCTACTGGGGCCTGGAGAGCCGCGTGATCGGCTTCAAGTACTCCAAGAAGATGCTGAACGTCGTGGCGCAGCAGGCCGCGCTCAAGCACATCGCCCAGCAAATCAGCGACCCGGCCATCCGCAAGGCCGTGACCCCCGACTACACCATCGGCTGCAAGCGCATCATCCTGTCCAGCACGCTCTACCCCGCGCTGTGCCGCCCCAACGTGCAACTGCACCCGAAGGACGATGGCATCGCCGAGATCAATGAACGCGGCATCCTGACCGCCAAGGGCCAGCAGATCGACCTGGACCTGATCGTGTACTCGACCGGCTACGACGCCACCGACGGCGTCATCTCCTACCCCGTGGTTGGCAAGGGCGGCCAATCGGTGCAGGACGTGTGGGCCGAATTCCCCCGCGCCTACCTGGGCACCACGCTGCCGGGCTTTCCCAACTTCTTCGTCGTGACCGGGCCCAACACCGGCATCGGCCACACCTCGGCGATTTTCGTGATCGAGGCGCAGATGGAGTACATCCGCCGCGCCATCGCCGCCGTGCAGAAGCAGGGGGCGAAAGCCATCGAGGTCAAGCCGCAGGCCGAGGCCGACTACACCACCATGATCCACCGGGAAATGAAGCAAACCGTGTGGCAATCGGGCGGTTGCACCAGTTGGTACAAGAGCAAGAGCGGCCACGTCATCGCCATGTTCCCGGGCTTCAGCTTCACCTTCCGGCAGATGGCCAAGGCCTTCAAACCCGGCGACCACGTCATTGTCTGAGGACCCTCACGATGAAAAACTTCCAAGGCAAAGTCGCCGCCATCACCGGCGCCGCCTCCGGCATGGGCCGCACCCTGGCGCTGGAGTTGGCCCGCCGCGGCTGCCACCTGTCGCTGAGCGACGTCAACGAGAATGGCCTGGCCGAAACGGCCTTGCTGGCGGCCAAAGCCGGCCTGCCGCATGGCGTCAAGGTCACCACCGCCAAGCTCAACGTGGCCGACCGCGAGGCCATGGTGGCCTGGGCCGACCAGACCGCCCGCGAGCACGGCAAAGTCAACCTGGTGTTCAACAACGCCGGCGTCGCCTTCGGCGCCTTCGTCGAGACCGTCAAGCCCGAAGATTTCGAATGGATCATGGGCATCAACTTCTGGGGCGTGGTCTGGGGCACGCAGGCCTTCCTGCCTCACCTCAAGCGCGCCGGTGAAGGCCACGTGATCAACACCTCCAGCCTGTTCGGTCTGCTGGCCTCGCCCACGCAAGGCACCTACAACAGCAGCAAATTCGCGGTGCGCGGCTTCACCGAGGCCCTGCGCCAGGAACTGGACATGGCCCATTGCGGCGTGAGCGCGACCTGCGTGCACCCGGGCGGCATCCGCACCAACATCGCCCGCGCGGCCAAGATGGACGAGAGCATGAACCACGCGACCGGCGGCCAGGCCGAGGCCGCACGCTCGCGCTTTGACAAGATGCTCAACGTCACCACCGCCGAAAGCGCCGCACTGCAAATCCTGCGGGCCGTGGAGAAGAACAAACGCCGCGTGCTGGTGGGCCCGGACGCCAAGCTGATGGACTTCTTCGTGCGCCTGCTGGGCTCCTGGTACCAACCGGGCTCCGTGTGGCTGTCTCGCAAACTGATGAAAGGTTGAGCCGCCATGGCTTTCGCTCGCACATTGAAATTGCCCTTGCTGGCGGCCCTGGCGGCGGCCATCGGCTGGTCCGCCTTCACCTACCCGGCCATCGGGCAGCTCACGTACGACCTGGCTTCCGCGGCCGAATCACGCCTGTATGGCCTGCACAAGGAGCGCATCAACGTCGATGGCGTGCCCATGGTGCTGTACCGCAGCAAGGCACGCGCGCCAGGCCAGGCACAGGGCGATGCCATCCTCATGCTGCATGGTTTCAGCGCCGACAAGGATGTCTGGGCGCGTTTCGCACGGCACTTCACCGATGGCCACGACGTCATCATCCCTGACATGGCCGGCCATGGTGAGACGGGCTACCAGCCCGAATGGCACTGCGGTGTCCCGTCGCAGACCGAGCGCCTGGTCAAGCTGCTCGACCAACTCGGCGTGCAACGCGTCCATGTGATCGGCAACTCCATGGGCGGCGCCATCGCGGCCAGCTTTGCCCTGCTCCACCCCGAGCGCACGCTCTCAGCCACGATGGTGGACCCAGCCGGCCTGCCCCAACCGCACCCCAGCGAGATGGAGCAGATGCGCGCCCGCGGCGAGAACCCCTTCCTGTTCGACACGCGCGAGGGCTTCCACCGCTTCTACCCGATGACGATGGCCAAGCCGCCCTTCATGCCGGGCTATGTGCTGGACGCCATCGCCGACCAGTACATCGCCCGCAAGCCCGCCCTGGCCAAGATCTTCCAGGACCTGCTGCAGCCCACAGACCTGCCCTCCCGCCTGGGCCAGATCCGCGCCCCGGCCTTGGTCATCTGGGGCAAGCAGGACCGGCTGATCGACGTCAGTTCCGCCTCGGTGTGGCAAACCACCTTGCCCCAAGCCCAGGTCGTGCTGCTCGACGGCATCGGCCACATGCCCATGGTCGAGGCGCCGTCCGACACGGCAAAGCTGTACGCTGCTTTCCTCGACAAGGTCGCTGCTCGATGAGCACCCCGCAGCGCCCTGCCATCTTCATCACCGGTGCGGCAGCCGGCATCGGTCTGGCCGTGGCCGAGCGCTTTGCGCGTGCGGGCTGGTTCGTCGGCCTGTATGACCTGAACGCCGAGGCGGTGCAACAACTGCGCCAGCGTTTGGGCGCTGAGCAGGGCATCGCAGGCCGGCTGGACGTGGCACAAGCCAGTGACTGGGCCACGGCCCTGGCCGACTTCGCCCAGGCCTCGGGCGGGCGCCTGGACGTGCTGTTCAACAACGCCGGGGTGTCGGTCACCCTGCCCTTCGCGCAGGCCGAACTGGCGCGCCACCACCTCGTCGTCGATGTGAACCTCAAGGGCGTGATGAACGGCTGCCATGCGGCGCACGCGCTGCTGCGGGCCACACCGGGCAGCCGCGTCATCAACATGTGCTCGGCCTCGGCCCTGCATGGCCAGCCCGAGTTGGCCAGCTACTCGGCCACGAAAGCCGCTGTGCGGGGCCTGAGCGAAGCGCTGGACATCGAATGGCGCGGCCAGGGCATCCGCGTGGTGGACGTGCTGCCGCTGTTCGTGGACACGGCCATGGTCCGCAACGACGTCAGCCGCATGAAGACGGTGAAGATGCTGGGCGTGCGCCTGAGCGCCGACGACGTCGCGCGCACCGTGTGGGACCTCGCCCGCCGCGACCCGCGCCGCCTGCCCGTGCACACGCACGTCGGCCTGCAAACGAAGTTCTTCGCGCTGCTCTCCAAGCTGTCACCGGGTTGGGTGAACCACTGGGTGACGGCGAAGATGGCGGGTTACTGAGTCAGGGTCGTGCCCAGCAGGTAGAGCGACGAGCCCACCAGGCAGGTGAAGGTCAGCGCCATCCCGGCAATGCGGAACTGGAAGCGCTCGGCCGTCTGGCTGACACCGTAGGCGTGCAGGCCACGCCCCAGCAGCAGGCACAGGCACAGCGCGTGCATCAGCCAGGGCGCAGGACCGCGTGACTCGACCAGGGCCAGCATGAGCAGGCCCAGCGGCACGTACTCCGCGAAGTTGGCGTGCACGCGCATGGCGCGCTGCATCTCGGGGTGGTCCTTGTCGCCGATGGCGATCTGCAGGCGCCGGCGCGTGCCGATGGTGCGCACGCTCAGGTACACGAAGAGCAGCGCCAGCAAGGCGGCGTACGGGGGCAGGATCGTTGGCAGGGTGCTCATGTCGGGCTCCGTGAACAGGTGGGGCAAGGTGGCTGGCGCAGATCAGGCCTGAGCGTCCCCAGCCATCGCGGCCTTGTACACCGACTGCTTCGGTGCCGCCATCACCCGGCGCAGCAGGGGCTCGAACTCGCTCAAGGGCAGCATATCGGCGGCGGGGTCGAAGGCCGGGTTGTCGTAGCGTTCGATGAACTCGGCCGTGCGCTCGAAGTGCGGGTGGCCACGGAACTGCTCGCGCATGTCGCGGTCCAGGCCGATGTGGTGGAAGAAGTTGTGGCCCTGGAAGATGCCGTGGTGCTGCACCATCCAGAGGTTGGCCTCGCTCACGAAGGGCTTGAGGATGGCCGCGGCGATGTCCGGGTGGTTGTAGCTGCCCAGGGTGTCGCCGATGTCGTGCAGCAGGGCGCAGACCACGTACTCCTCGTCGCGGCCATCGCGCAAGGCCAGCGTGGCCGACTGGCGGCAGTGGCTGAGCCGGTCGATGGGGAAGCCGCCGAAATCGCCATCCAGCAAGCGCAGGTGGGCCAGCACGCGATCGGGCAGCGTGCGCGCCATCTGCATGGCTTCGGGCAGGATGACACCCCAGTCGTCGCGGGTGCTGTCTTCCATGCGGGTGAAGGTGGCGCGAGCGTTCAAGGCGGTCTCCAGCGGTGGCGGAAAACCCATGTTAGCGCGGCCCGCAGGCCTGCGAACTCAACCCTGACCGAGGAACTTCCCCAACAAGCCACCCAGTGCACCCTGCAAGGCATCGGGCTGCAGCGCGCCAGCCTCAGGCACCTGGCCTTGTGGCGTGAGGTGGTCCACCGCCTGCGGCAGCAGTTGGGCCAGGTGCCCACTGAGTTCTTGCGGGTTCAGGCCCATTTGCTGGGCCAGGCCCTGCAGCTTCTCGTTGCCCAGAACGGCCGACAGCTGCTCGGCGGAAATCGGCAGGTTCTGGCCGGTGCCCACCCAGGAGGCCACGACCTGGCCCAGGCCCTGCTGCTCGAAGGTCTGGACGAGGCCTTGCAGGCCGCCGTGCTGCGGGTCGGTCAGCAACTGCGTGACCACGCCCATCAGGCCGCCGGCTTGACCGCCGTTGCCGCCACCGGCGTTGAGTGCGCCAGCCACTTGGCCGACCAGGGAATCGAACAGGCTCATGTCGTGCTCCTTGCGATGGACACCGTTGTACCAGTGCCGTTTGTAAGGCATGTGACGCGCCCGTGCCATCCCTCACTTGCCAGCGATGGAGGCGGCCTCAACGGGTGCAACGGGCTCAATGGCCTCAGGGCTGCAGGCTGGCCGGGTCCAGGTAGTGCTGTCGGTAGAGCTCGAATGGCAGAGCGTCCGGCAGGGCATCGGCCTGTTCGATGTCGCGCTGGGCCATCACGGACGCCTGCGCCTGGCGGGCCATCTCGGCCAGCGTCTCTACAGGCAAGGGCTCGGCCAGCAGTTCGGCGCGCACCCGCTCGGACGCGCTGAGGCCGTAGGCTGCATGCTCGCCCTGGTGCTGCGCGCGCATGGCCGCCAAGACACGCGCCGAGGGCAGGCGCTCAGGCTGGCGCAAGGCCTCGCGGGCCTGGGCCCAGCTGTGCGCGAAGGCCTCGCCGCCGTGGGCGCGGTCCAGCGCCTCCGCCACGGGCTGCGCCAGGGCCATCACCTCGTCGGCCCAATCGGCCAGCGCCACGGCACGGCCACCGCGCTGCAGCGTCAGCCCCGGCTCGCGGCCACGGGCGGCCACCAGGCGCTGGTTGTCGGCCATCTCGCGGACCTCTTCGGGGTTGTCCGGCGGGCTGCCGCTGAGCATGGCCCACAGCAAGAAGGTGTCGAGCACGCGCAGGGTGTGCGCGTCGATGCCCACGCCCAGCTCGGGCTGCAGGTCCATGCAGCGCACCTCGACGTACTCCACGCCACGCTCGCGCAGCGCGTGCAGGGGGCGCTCGCCACGCTGGGTCACGCGCTTGGGGCGGATGGTGCTGTAGAACTCGTTTTCGATCTGCAGCAGGCTGCTGCCCAGCTGGCGGTAGCCGCCCTGCCCGTCCTGGATGCCCATGGCCTCGTACGGCCCGTAAGGCTGCACCAGCGCCTCGTGCAGCGAGCGCGCATAGCCTTCGAGGTCGTTGTAGCTCACGCTGAGCCGGGACTGCGCATCGCTCTGGTAACCCAGGCGGCCCATGCGCAGCGAGGTGGCGTGCGGCAGGTGCAGGGTGTGATCGCCCAGCGGCTGCAGGCCGTGGTCCAGGCCTTGCGCAAAGCCCTGCGTGACGGCCGGCGAGGCCCCGAACAGCATCAGCAGGATGAAGCCGTGGCGGCGGAAGTTGCGGATCAGCGCGAAGTAGTCTTCGGTGCTCGCACCGGCCAGCGACCAGTTGTAGTGGATGCCCGAGATGGTCTGCATGCGCGCGCCATAGCGGTGCACCAGGCCGTTGCGGTAGACGCGCTTGGCCAGGCCCACGTTGGAAGGCCCGTACCAGCCCACCGGGATGTCGGCATCGGCAGGCAGGTCGCCGGGCATGGAGCAGGCCCAGATGCGCTCGTTGCCCACTTGCTGGGCCAGGTGCTGCAACACGAAGCGGTGGACGTCGCGCAGCTCGGCCAGGCAATCGCCGATGCCCGCGTGCACGCCCGTGACCAGCTCCAGCTGGGACTCGCTGAAGTCCGTGGTGATGTGCGGGTGGGTCAAGGCCGAGCCCAGCCCCTCCGGGTGGGCCGTGCGCGACAGCACCCCGTCCGGCCCCACGCGCAGCCCCTCCTTCTCGATGCCGCGGCGCATGCCTTGCAGGCCGGCCAGGCCCAGGCGCTGGAGTCGGTCGATCAGGTTGCTCAAGGCGTTCTCCACGGAAACGGAT
>CAIQIL010000655.1 GCA_903871865.1 uncultured Burkholderiales bacterium | reverse complement strand
TGGCTCAAATGGTTCCACAAGAACATTTGATGCATTCTTCTGTATGCCTGGATGTCATCCAGCTGACGCAATGGTCAGGCCTGGGCGACAATGCGGGTTCTCCCTGACCACCCCCTGCAGCGACCATGAGCATCTTCACGGGCAACCACCGCCAGGCCTGGGCCGAGGCCTTCATCGCCGGCATCCCCTACGCCGTGGCTTCGGGCATGGCCTTGGTGGAGACCGGCACCGGCCACGCCAGCCTCTTGCTGCCAGCGCGCAGCACCTGGACGGGCGACGCCGAACGCCAGCTCATCCACCCGGGCTGCCTGAGCGTGCTGGCCGACACAGCCTGCGGCGTGGCCGTGGGCTGCGCCATGGACGAGCTGGAGCCCTTCGCCACGCTGGACTTGCGCATGGACTACCTGCGCCCGCCCGTGGCCGACACCGACCTGGTCTGCCGGGCCGAGTGCCACCGCCTGTCGCGCAGCGTGGCCTTCGTGCGCGGCGAGCTGATGCAGCCGGGCCAGAGCGAGCCGGTGGCCACGGTCTATGCGACCTTCATGCGCGCCACGGCCGCCAGCCGGCGCAAGGACTTGCCCGCGAGCGACACCTCCGCACAGCCCTCGCCCGCGCCAGCCAGCGCCCGCCCCACGCCCGCCCAGGCCGCGTCCAGCCTGATGTCGCCGGCCTCCATCGAGCCCAGCCAGGTCTTCGTCAGCCGGGCCGCCGACGTGCCCGAGACCCTGGCCGTGCCGCCGGGCCGCTCGCCGTACGTCGACTTCCTGAACGTGCACCAGCAGCCGCAGATCGACGCCGGCCCGGTGTTCCGCATGCCCTACAAGCCCGAGCTGATCGGCAACCCGGTGCTGCCGGCGCTGCACGGCGGCATCCTGGCGGGCTTTGGGGAAACGGCCATGATCCTGCACCTGCTGGCCACCAACCCCCAGCTGGCAGGCATCCCGCGCAGCGTGGACTTCGCCATCGCCTACATGCGCTCGGCCAAGCCCATCGACACCTTCGCGCAGAGCACCACGGTGCGCCAGGGCAACCGCGTGGCGCTGGTCATGGTCTCGCTGTGGCAGGACGACCCCTCGCGCCCGGTGGTGCAGGCACGCGGCCACTTCCTGATGCCGCGCGAAGACGCTTGAAGCACCGCGCCTGAAGCAGGCAGTTCAGTCGGCGGCCTGGCGCGTCATGGCGCTGTGGTGGAAGGCCTGCGCGCCCACCTGGGCCTGCGCGGCAAACCAGTCGGCCACGGCCTGGCGCTGCGCCGGCGTGCAGTGCAGGCCGAGCTTGGTGCGCCGCCACAGCACGTCGTCGGCGGTGAGCGCCCATTCCTGGCGCTTGAGGTAGAACAGCTCCGCCTCGTAGAGGTCGGGCGCGACCTCGGCGCCCAGGTCGGCGCGCGAGGTGATGCCGTCCAGCAGGCGCAGCGCGCGGCTGCCGTAGGCGCGGCTCCAGCGCTTGGCCAGGCCCAGGTCCATCCAGGGATGGCGCTGGCGCAGCTGCACCTGGAAGGCGGCGATGTCGGTGGCGGGGTCGCGCAGCTCGTCGAGCACATCGGACAGGTCGCCGCCGGGCAAGGGGGCGCTGTCCGTCCAGGGACGGCGGCTTTCGCCCAGCAGCTCGCCGATCTGGTCGGCCGCCTGCTCGGACAGCAGGCGGAAGGTGGTCAGCTTGCCGCCCCACACCGTCAACCACGGCGCCGGCCGCGACTGGGCCTGCAGCCTGGGTTTGGCGGACGGGACCAGCGTGCTATGGGGAGGATTTGAATTTACATGTTTAAAAGTAATAAGATTGAATGAAGTA
>CAIQIL010000654.1 GCA_903871865.1 uncultured Burkholderiales bacterium | reverse complement strand
GTTCGCCAAGCTCAAGCGCTGAGTTCTGCCCAGGGCGGGGCTTCACCGAAGTATCATGAAACCCGCCCTGAGAAGGAGTGCTGCAATGACGGCAATCGAACTGCAACTGATGGAGCGCCTCAAGAAGCTGCCACCCAGCCGAGTGGCCGAGGTTTTTGACTTCGTGGAGTTTCTGGCTTCGCGTGAAGAGCGCGCCGCAGCCGCCCAGAGGCTCACCGAAGGCATGGCCAGGCTTGACGCCTTGAACCTGCCGCCGGTCTCTGAAGATGAGGTCGAAGCCGAGGTGCAGGCCGCACGGCTGGCGCGCCGCGCTCAGCAGGATGCTTGAGCCCAAGGCCCGAGCGAACAGTGCGCATCGTCATCGACACCAACTTGCTGGTGTCCGGCGTGATTTCCGCCGGGCTACCCCGTCAGTTGCTCAACGCCGCCAAAGCCGGGGAGTTTGAGTTTTGCACCAGCGAGACCCTGCTGGCAGAACTCCTTGATGTGCTCTCACGCGGCCAGTTCGCGGTGCGGCTCGCCCAGGCCGGGCTGAAGCCGCAAAGCATCGTCGATGACCTGCGCAAACTGGCTGTGATCGCCACCCCCACCGCCGTGCCCCGCGTGGTGCCCACCGACCCCGATGACGACCATGTGCTGGCCGCTGCGCTGGCTGGTCGGGCTGAGCTCATCGCCTCGGGCGACAAGCGCGATTTGCTGCCACTTGGCAGCCACCAGGGCATGCCCATCGTCACGGCTGCCGAGGCTTTGCAGCGGATCACAGGGCCCTGAATCAGGGCTCAAGGCACCACGGTCAAGAAGACAAAGGCCGCGAACAGCACCAGGTGCACCGCGCCCTGCATGACGGTGGCGCGGCCGCTGCCCAGGGTCAGGGTGGCGGTGATGAGGGTCAGCGTCAGCAGCACGATCTGCATGGGCGGCAGGCCCAGCACGATGGCAAACGGGAACCAGGGCGACAGGCCGGCCACCACCGGGATGGTCAGGCCGATGCTGGCCAGGCCCGAGCCCAGCGCCAGGTTCAGGCTGCTTTGCATGCGGTTGCCCTTGGCCGCGCGGACCGCCGCGCCGGTCTCGGGCAGCAGCACGATGAGGGCGATCACCACACCGGCCACGGCGTGCGGCAGGCCGGCGGCGTCGACCCCGGCTTCCAGGGCCGGCGCCAGCGCCTTGGCCAGGCCGACCACGCCCACCAGCGACAGCATCAGCAGGCCCAGGCTGGTCCAGGCCACGGCGTTGGAAGGCGGTGCGGCGTGGTGGTGTTCGTCCGGGTGTGCGTCCGGGTGTGCGTCCGTGTGCGCACCGGGCCGATCACCGCCCTGGCCGCCCACCGGCAGGAAGTAGTCGCGGTGGCGCACCGTCTGCACGAACACGAACACGCCGTACAAGGCCAGCGAGGCCACGCCCGCGAAGGCCAGTTGCGAGCCGCTGTAGGTCGGGCCCGGGGTGGTCTGGGTGAAGCTGGGCAACACCAGCGAGAGGCCGGCCATGGCGCCGAGCGCGGCCAGCGCCGGGCTCGTGCCCTCGACGCGGTAGGCCAGCACGCCGTGGCGCAGGCCGCCCAGCACCAGGCACAGGCCGACGATGCCGT
>CAIQIL010000653.1 GCA_903871865.1 uncultured Burkholderiales bacterium | reverse complement strand
GTCTCGGGCTGGAACTGGCCTGCACCGAAGAAGATGTCGCCCCCGGTGGTGAAGGCACGTGCGCTCAGGCTGCGGGCGAGTTGCTGGGCGCGTGCGTCGGTGTGGATGCGCACCTGTGAGAAGTCGGCGCCAAAGCGGGGCTCCATGAAGCGGCGCAACGGCACCGACAGGCCCTGGCCGCCGCCGCGGCTGGCCTGGATGCGCGCGGCCGTGGGGGGCCCGACGCTGCCGCCTGCGCCATCGCCCTCACGGCTGATCTGGCTGCGCGCCACGATGCGGTGGGCCGTGGCAGGGCTGCGGGCCAGCAATGCCGCCGGGGGGGGCATCTGCACCACGCGGCGCGCCACGTCGCTGGCTTCGCGCTCGGCCGCATCGGTCGGCGAGGACACGCGCATGGCCGCGCGTTGGACGGTGGTGCGCTGGCCGCTGTCGTGGCCGCTGCGGAAAGCGGGCGTTGCACCAGACGCAACTTCGGCCTGGCGCATCAGCGGTGCGGCGCGCAGCGGGGACATCACGGCGGCCATGCTCAGAACACCTCGTCCAGCGAGGGGCACTGCTGGCCGACCTTGCGGTACTCGCGCTCCAGCGCCAGGCGCAGCTCGTGGGGGCCGATGCGGCCGGGGCCGTCGAGCGCCAGCAGGGTGGCGTGCAGCGCGGCGTTGCGGATCTGCCCGCCCGACAAGGCGCAGCGCAGGGCCACGCGCTCCAGGCCGTCGAGCCACTGCGCTGTGGCTGGATCGCTCGGGCGTTCGGGGTGGGGCAGGGGTTGCGCCATGTGCCCCAGGTGCGCTTGCCACAGCGCCAGGCGGGTGAGGGCGTCGGGCAGGGGGAAGTCGAGGGTGACGTCCATGCGGCGAGAAAACGCCGTGTCGATGCGCTCGGCCGCGTTGGTGGTCACCACCAGCACGCCGCTGTAGTGCTCCAGGCGCTGCAGCAGGTAGTTGGTCTCGTGGTTGGCGTAGCGGTCGGTGGCGTTGCCGACTTGCGTGCGCCCGGCCAGCAGGGCATCGCCTTCGTCGAGCAGCAGCACGATGTCGAGGGACTCGGCGGCTTCGAAGACGCGCTCCAGGTTGCGCTCGGTCTCGCCGATGTACTTGCTCACGGTGGCGGCCAGGTCCACGCGGTAGAGCGGCCGGCCCAGGGCGGTGGCGAGGTGGCGTGCCGCGAGCGTCTTGCCCGTGCCGCTGGCGCCTTTGAACAGGGCACGCACACCGCTGGCATGGCCGAAGGCCGAGGGCAGGGCCTCGGCCAGGGCGTCGCGGTGGCGGCAGCGGGCGACGAGCGCATCGAACTCGTCCTGGGTGTCGACGGGCAAGGCCAGTGCTTCTGCGGTGAGCACGTCGGGCATGCGCCGCGCGATGCCGTCCAGCGCGAAGCGGCCTTGCGCCTCCAGGTGCGAAACGATGGTGGGCATCAGGGCGGGGCGGTCCGGGTGGCCGATGCCGAGGTGCGTGGTGCCGTGCACCGTCCGCGTGACGCGGTGCAGGGTGCCGCGCGGCAGGCGCAGGCCCAGCACCTCGGGTGGCACGTCGGTGCCCAGGGCGCGCTGCCAGTGCCGCAGCCGCTCGGTGGCGTCGGGGGGCGTCAGGTCGATCTGGCGGGTCTCCCAGCCGGGCATGCCCAGGCCCCCGTGGCGTGGCAGGCGCACCGCCATGAGGGGCGCTTGACCAGGGGCGTGGCGCAGGCGCAGCGGCGGCTCGGGCAGTTGCAGGCGCTCGCCGGGCGCCGGAGACAGGCTCAGCACAGGCATGGCGTCCAGCAACACGGCGGCGGTGAAGAGGCTGGCATCGGCCGCCAGGGCGTGTGCCGCTGTGTTCGACGGGGCGTCGGACGTGGCGCTGGACATGGCGCTGGACATGGCGTTCGGCGCAGCGTCTGACAGCGCCCATGCGCCGTCACCCGCGGGCCCCACCAGCCCCAGGCCGGCGGATTGGGCCAAGGCCGCGGCCAGGCTGTGCCGCCCGCTGCCGGGGCTGCCGCGCAGCAGCCAGCACACGCCTGTCTCGGCCTGTGTCTGCGGCGCTGGGTGGGGCTGGTTGGCGCCTGCGCGCAGCCGCTCGCGCCAGGCTTCGGGCAGGATGAGGTCGTCCAGCCTGGGCAGCGCAGGGTGGGGCAGGTGCCGCCAGGTGCCGGGCGGCGGTGGCAGGCCGCAGGCCAGGGCCCACAGCGCCGCATGGGCCACCCAGCAACGCTGGTCTGGCAGCAAGGCGTGGGCGTGGTGCAGGGCCTGCAGGGCCAGGGCGGCGGTCTGCGGCCCGCACAGGCTGACCAGGGTGGCGCGGGTGATGCGCCCGCCTTGTCCGTGCAGGTCGTCGATGACGGGCGCCAGGCGCGGGTCGTCGTCGCTCAGGGCCGCGGCCACCCAGCAGCTCAGGCCATCGGCGTCCAGCCCCAGTGCGCGTTGCAGCCGGCCCAGGGCGCTGTGCGTCTGGGTGGAGAGCAGGCCATCGAGTTGGGCGATGCCCTCGTCCAGCGTGAGCTCGGCCAGGCCGGCGTCAGCGGCGTCGTCGAGCACACCTTGCAGCACCGGGTGGCGGTCCAGCCAGGCGGCCATGTCGCCGTGGCTGCCGAGCCCTGCGCGCAGCAGGGCCAGCAGGGTGCGGGTGCGCCACAGGTGCGCCACGCGGGCGTCGCTCAGCGCGGCAGAAGCTGACAGCGGCGACGACGTTGGTGACGGTGGGGGCGGCGGTGCGTGGGTCATGGCGTGCCCGCCTCGAAATGGAAGCGGATGTCCAGGCCAGCGGCGGGCAGCCAGCCGATGTCGCGGTCCAGGCCGGCCATGCGCACGGCCAGGGGCAGCTGGGCCAGTGGCGCATGCACGTCCATGCGGCCAGGGCGCAGGCGCACCTGGCCGGGCAGGCGCACCGTGAGCTGGACGGCCTGGGTGCGCGGCAGCCCCAGCGCCAGCGAGAGGCGTGCGCGCAGCGGTGGCCACAGCGGGCGCAAGGCCGTGTGTGGCAAGGGGCTCGGGTCCAGGGCCGTCAGCCAGGCGAGCAAGGGGTCGTCACGCCAGCCGGGGCCCACCAGCGCCTGGCCGGCCGCGCGCAGGAACTGCCAGGGTGAGGCACCCAAGCCCTGGTGCTGGGGCTGGGTGAAATCGCCGTACCAGCCCAGGCCGATGGCGGCGTTGAGCAGGAAGAACAGCCCGGCGTGGGGGGTGTCGGTGCGCGGTGCGGCCCGATCCCACAGGGCCTCTGGCCTGGCAGGGCGTGGCTGCGCCGTGGCCAGGTGGGCGCCGCGGTTGCTGTTGGCGTTGGCCGTGGAGGCTGGGCGCTGCGCGGCTTGCGTGGTCGGGTGCTTGGCGCTGTCTGCGGTGGTGGGTGCCGCGTGGCCGAGCGAAGTGTTCAGCGCCGGGTTCAGCGCCGTGTTCAGTGCCGGGTCGGCATCCTCGGGCGATGGGGTGGCGGCGCCTGGGCCCGTGAGCTCGCGCGTGCCGGTCGTCGGGCCGATGTGGGGCGGCACATCGGACGAGGTGGGCGCGAGGGTGGCCTGGCCATCGGGGGCGCCCCAAGTGGGTGAGGGCATCGGTGCAGGCCATGGCCGCTGTGCTGGGTCGCCCGCCGCGAGGTCGCCATGGGCGCTGGGAGCCCCTGCTTTGCCGTGCGCACCGCCCTGCGCCTGGTCGGTGGAACCCTGGCCTGTGCGGCTTGCCGCAGCAGGGGTGCCGCTGGCGTGGCGGGCCGTGGCGTCGGCCGTGTCAGGGGCGTGGCTGGAGGCGGCAGCCGGTGCCTGCGCAGCGCGCGGACCCGCGTGCATGGCGTCCTTCGCCGAGGCCACATCCTGGCTGCCGATGCCCTGGGTGGGCGCAAGCTCGCGTGTCGGGGCTTGTCTGGCCAGGAAGCTGGCGCCATGGGCCCCGTCCTGTGGCCGGTGCAGCCAGGTCGCGCACAAGCGGGCCAGCCGTTCGGCATCGTCGGGGCCAGGTGCTGAGGATGGCGCCGCGCCTGGTCGCCCCGCACGCACCCAGGCCAGCACGGCCGCGTCGCTCGGGAAGGCCGATGCCAGCGCCTGCAGCAGCGCCTCGCGGCAGGCCTCGCCCATGTGGCGCAGCCAGGCGGTGCCCTGCTGGTCGGTGTGCAAGAGGCTCAATGCCAGTGGCACGTGCCGAGGCGACGCCACCCAGCGCTGCTGGACGACCTCGTCGTGCACCTGCCTGCCCACGAGCTGACGCCACCACCAGCGTTGCGCCAGCGAGCCGCCCAGGGCGTCGCGGGCCAGGCCGGCCAGCACCTCGGCTTCGTTGCCGAACCACACCGCTGGGCAAGCAGCGCCCACGGGCACGCCCGAGGTGGGCCAAGCGTGCTGGGCGCTGTGCAAGGCGGCGCTCAAAGGCGAAGATGACGGCGAAGGCGAAGGCCCGGGGGGGAAGGCGAGAGGCGGATGCCCCGCGGCGTGTCCAGCGTGCTGCACCGCGCGCCACGAAGCCTTCACCTGCCTCACCAGCACGATGGCGTCGGCGGGCAAGCCGTGGTGCTGGGCCTCGGCGGCGTCCAGCCATTGGGCCAGCGCGTGTTGCAGGCGCGGCCTCAGTGCCGAGGCCTGCGCGCCCGGCGGTGCCGTCACGCGGACCCGGTCGATGCGCGAGCCTGTGGCGCTCATGCGGCCTCCCACCCTGGGGCTGCAGCCAAAATCAGAGCGGGGAGGGCTTGGGCAGCACTCCCCTCCACACCAGGGATTCGAACCCCGAAGCCGTTGCCGATCGCCGGCTTGGAAGCACCGCAGTACCGGAAGACATCAGCCCACCGAGACAGGACACCTCGCTGCCAACTCGCACACCCGGCTCCGCGTACCGTCGCGTGAGGCATGGTGAAACCCAGGATGCGCCCGCGCAGCGAGGGCGTCAATCCCCAGCTTGCCATCGGTGCGGTGGGCTTGTGCCAGGTCACGGCAGCTCCACGTTGTCGCGCAGGATGACCCGCTTGAACCATTTCTCGTCGATGGCGATGAGGTTGCCGCGCGGTTCCTGGCCGACCAGGCCCTCGCCCACATTGCCCTCCATCACCCACAGCGTCTGCTCGTGGGCGTAGCTGCTGGGCTGGAAGCGGATGCCAATGGCCGTGCCTTGCAGGCGGTTGTCGCGCACCAGCACCTGCGGCCCGAACACACCCGCGATGCGGATGCCGTGCAGCGGCAGCTCGGCGGTTTGTTCAGGGTCGCCATGGACCTCGTTGCGCTGCACACGTGCCGAGGCCACATTGCCCACGAACAGGCCATAGCGGCTCTCGTTGCGTTCGATGCCGGCCAGCTGCACGCGCACGCGGTTGTGCGCGAGTTCGAGCCGGTCGGTCTGCAGGGTCGGGCTGTCCTTGCCGCTGGTGTCCGAGGTGGCGACGGTGATGCCTTCGATGGCATCCCAGACCTGGTTGCGCGCCACCTGGATGTCGCCCGCGCGCTGGCCCGCCACGGTGATGCCGCGCTGCATGGGGCGTTGCGCATCGAGCGCGCGGACGTGGTTGTCGTGCAGGTGGGCCTCGTCGGCGTTGAGGCAGAGGATGCCGCTCTGCCGTGCGCCCACGCGCACCTCGCAATCGCTGATGTGCACGCGCAGCCAGCGCTCGGGTGTTTCGGCATCGGCGGCTTCGTTGAGCCGCACGTGGATGCCGCAGGCGCCGAGCTCGTTGCCATCGCGCGTGCTGGCGCTCACGCCGCGGATGCGCACCACGCGGGTGTCGCGCACGGTCAGCGCGCCGCCCAGGCCGTGCGCCGTGTTGAAGCTGCCACCCACCGTGACCTTGCCACCTTCGAGCTGCAGCCCGTCGATGTCCACGCTGCCGCCGCCCACGACGACGAGCACCTGCTCGCTGTTGGCGCATCGCAGCAAGGCCCCATGGCCCTGGATGTGGAGGCGGTCGATGCGGGTGAAGCTCAGGGGCTTGTCCAGCTCGTAGAGGCCGGGCTCGAAGCAGACGCTGACCACGCTTTGGTCGGCCAGGGCGCGCTCGACGCGGGCGAAGTCCATGCCGGGGCGCAGCACGGTGTGCAGGCAGGTGCCGTTGCGCAGGGTGTCGATGGCGCTTTGCACATCGCTCACACCGGGCAGGTCGGCGCGCACGCCATCCAGCCAGATTTGCTCGGCGTGGCGGATGCGGCGGCTGTCGCGCACGAAGAGCAGGGGCCCCGTGGCCGTGCCACCCAGGCGGTAGACGCGAAAGCGCGTGTCGTCGCTGGTCTGTGCCAGTTGCACCGGGTCGCAGGCCAGGGCGCTGGCCAGCACCTCGGGCGCATCGCCCGCGGCCAAGGGCACCTCGCGGGCCGGGGCACGGGCCCCGAGGAAGCGGCGCCAGTCGGTGGCCGAAGGCAGGAAGCCGGCCGGGGGCAGCCAGCTCAGGGCTTGCGTGGCCGCTTCGGCCAGCACGGCGGGGGTCTCGGCCACCTGCTCCTGGAACTGCGCGAACTGGGCCTCGGCGGTGGCCTGCAGGCGCTCGCCCAGCCAGGGCGCCCAGGGCACGGTGGCGCCGGCGGCGGCCACGCGGCGGCGCACGGACTGCCCATCGATGAACACGACCGCGTCGCCCACCATGTAGACCAGGGCCAGCGGCACCTCGCACAGGCTGAGGCTGCCGTCCACGCGCATGCGGTCGACCAGGCCCAGCGGCATCACCTGCTGCGAGGCCATGCGCACCGCGCTGGTCAGGGGCTGGCCATGGGCGCTTTGGCGCGGCTTGGCGCCGAAGCAGTCGTAGGCCACCTCGTTGCGCAGGCGGGCCACGGCGCGGGCATCGGTGCCGGTGGCGTTGAAGTCGTTGATGCGCAGCAGGCGCAACTGCACGGCTTCGAGCGTGACGTCGGTGTTGCAGCGCGTGCGGCTGTTGTCGATGGCCAGCACGGGCGCCAGGTCATGGGGCTGGTCGATGGGGGCGAGCGTCAACAGGAAGAGCCCATCGCCGGCCACGTAGGTGCCCGGGCCCAGCGGCTTGCAGGGCGTGAAGCCGCCGTCCGAGGAGGCCGTGGTGGTGGACGGCGGTTGCACCAGCGTCACCGTGAAGGGCCGTGCCAGCTTGAGGGTGTTGCCCGCCAGCCCCAAGGCCAGGCCGGGGTCCACGCGCACGCTGCCCGCGCTGGTGCCGCTGGCATTGACCTCCAGCCCCCAGGCGATGCCGCCACCCGTGGCCGCGCCCACGCGTGCGTCCGCGGTGCGGCGGGCGTCTTGCTCGCGCGAGAGGTCGCGGCTGGTGAGCAGGCGGCCGTTGAAGAAGTGGACGGCGGCGATGGCCTCGTCCGTGATCGGGGTGCCCAGCAGGGTGTCGTCGCTCATGGCGGCCTCACGTCAGAACAGGGGTCTGGATGCGGGTGATCTGGAACTGCACGGCGTACGTGCCGTCCACAAATGCCTGGTTGAGCAGCAGCACGATGTCGGCCGCCAGGTTGTTGCCGTCGCCGGCGGATTCCAGCGTCTGCAGGTAGGCCAGCACGGGCGGTTGCTTGGGGTTGAACAGCGGCGTCAGCAGCACGATGTGGTCGAGGCGCACGGACCCATCTTTCACCTTGGGCAACTCGTTGAGCTGCAGGCCCAGCACGGCGGTGTTCTCCTTCACGGAGCGCACGCGCGCCTTGAACGCGTGGCTGATGAAGGTGGCGAGCACCGAGGGCTTGCCGTTGGCGATGGTCATCTCCAGCACGCCGGCGGCCATGACCTGCACGGGACTTGTGCTTGTCGCACCGCCCTCGCCAGGCACCCAGGCCTCGCCATTGAAGGTGAGCACATCGCCTTTGTTGGGCGTTTCGGCCTTCAGGGGCTTGCGCTGCAGCGCGACGATGGTCAGCTCGCTGCCGCTGTCGGTCTGCACATCGCCCCCGAGCAGCGGCAGGCCGTGCTGGTGGTCGGCGCGGGCGTAGTCGCTGGACGTGCCGACCTGGCTGGCGCTGCCGAACACCATGCCGCTGGGCGCGGTGGTGGCGGCCGTGGGGATGTCGCCCAGGCTGGGCAGGGTCACGGGTGTCCAGACCAGGCTGGGGCGGCGCGGGCGCGGGCCTGGCAGGGGGCCTGCGCTGGGCAGCGTGCTCTGGCACATCAGCACCTGGCCGGCGATGGGGGCGGTGTCGGCCACGGCCACGCTTTGCAACGCGGTGACGGTGTTGTCGCCGATGGCGCCGGTGACGTCGCCCGCCAGCGCAGGCAGCGGCGGCAGCACGGGCATGGGGTGGACGTGGTCGGCGCGCGCAAAGCTGGCTTGCGTGCCTGCGCTGCCGGTGGCGCCGAAGGTCTCGGCGGCTGGCAGGGCGCTGGAGGCCTGGGGCAGCGGCGCGGGGGCCCAGTGACCTGCGGCGGTCAGCGCCAGCACGTCGCGCTCGGCGGGTGCGGTGGTGTCGATGGCGCGGCCACGCAGGGCCACGACCTCGCTGGCGGTGATCGGGCCGGTGGCGTCACCCGCCAAGTCGGGCAGCACGGGCGTGCCGTGGCTGTGGTCGGCGCGGGCGTAGGCGGTGCTGCTGCCGACGGTCGAGGCCTGGCCAAAGCTGCGCTCTTCGGTGATGGCGTTGCCGGGTTCGGGTGCGGGGTTCTGGGTGATGAGCTCCTGCAGCATGCGCAGGCTCAGCAGCACGGGGCGCTCGTCTTGCGACAGCGCGATGTCGGGGGCGGCCTCCAGCGTGTTGGTGAAGACCTTCAGGTCGATGCGGGCGAGCAGCACGGCGTCGTCTTGCGTGCCCGGCGGGATGGGGTTGGGGCCGCAACCGTAGCGGGCGCGCCAGAGCGGGCGCAACTCGGTGACCCACAGGCGCAGCGCGGCGCGCAGCAGGCCGTCGGTGCTGTCCAGGCCCAGCGGTGGCGAGCCGAACATGAAGTCGGCCGGCGAGGGCGAGGTGGGCACCAGCCAGGCCTGTGCGGCATCGCGCAACTGGTCGAGGAAGTCGGCCTCGGACAGCGGCGGCGACGCTGAGTCCACCGGCACCTTGGCCAGCCAGTCGGCGAAGTCGCGGATGGCGTCTTCCTCGATCTGCGGCGGCGGCTGCAGGCGCAGCGTCAGGCTGAAGCAGTCGGCGATGCGCGAGTTGGCCAGCAGCTCGCTCTCGCTGCGGCAGGGCTCGCCGGGCACGGGCACCGGGTCGGTGAGGCAGGCGTCGTAGGCCAGCACGACGTACAGGCTCAGCGGCGCGGGGTTGCCGACCAGGCTGGACTTGAACTCGGCCTGGTGGGCGGCGAGCCAGTCGTTGACGTTGCAGCACTGTTCGGCGTTGACGCACACCGGTGTGCCCGAGGGCGTCCAGGCCATGCCGGGCGAGACGCGCAGGCGCGGCGTGCCAGCATCGAGCGTGACCTGCAGGCCGCGCACGGTGCCGTAGCCCAGCAGCTCGCGCGCCAGCTCATGCCGCCGGGCGATGCCCCAGGCCTGCTCTTGCACGAAGTCGTCCACGCCCAGCAGCATGCCCTGCGTGTAGTTGACGCGCTTGCCGGTGTCCAGCGTGGTGGGGCCCGATCCGGCCGAGGCCGTCGAGGTGGTTTGTCCGCAGCATCCCATGTTCATTTCCTCCAGTTCGGCGGCGCAAGGCCGTCAGCATTCGAGCAAGATTCGGTCGTTCGGCACGACGGGTTTGGCGCTCAGGCGCGCCGATCCCACGTGGCCGCTGCCCAGCACGAGGGCCGGGGCGATGTCGGGTTCCCGGCTGCCCAGGCCGAGCAAGGTGTCCAGGCCCAGACGCACCTGGCCGATGCGCAGCAGCGCCCAGTAGGGTTTGATGTCGAAGGCGGTGTGGGCGGGTTTGGCCAGGGCCACGACGCGGCGGGCGTGGTCCACCTGGCGGGCCACGGTGTCGGCATCGGTGTCGGGGCCGGAGATGGGCAGCAGCACGCTGAAGCGGTGGGCGCGCGCGGCAATCGGGGCCACGCGGGTTTCGAACAGCGCCCAGTCGGTCAGCGCCACGGGGTTCGATGGCAGCTCGGCAGGCGGCGGCAGCACGTCGAACGAGGGCCAGGTGCTGGCGGTGTCGCGCTGGTAGAGGCCGATGCGGACGTGCCTGCGCGCCACGGCGGCCTGCCAGCGGCGCAGCTGGCGCAGCAACAGGGGGTCGAGCTGCGCGATGAACTTTCGCCAGGCGCCTTGCTGCGCGGCGTTGTCCTGCGGCCAGCGCGTGGGCAGGGGCAGGCCCAGGCCGGCGTCTTGCCCGGTCGCCACCCAGCGTCGCCAGGCGGTGTCGAGGTCGGACGCCAAGGTGGGCACGGCGCCCAGCGTGGCCTGGCAAAAGCCCGTCCAGGCGGCGAGCGTGCCGGCGGGCACATCGGCGGGGGGCAGGGGGCTGAAGCGTGTGGATGCGGTGGCGCTTGTGACGGTGTCCGAGCTGGTCGCCAAACCCTGTGCGACGCGCCAGTCGCGCCAGCGGCGGTGCAGGCCTTCGGCGCCTTCGTTGAGCGTCCAGCGCGCACCGGGGACGACCACGCGCGGGGCATCGTCCGGCGTGACAACGGTTTCGCCCAGCAGGGCCGGCGGCAGGGAGCGGGTCAGGTAACCCTCGACCAGGCGCACGCCCCGTGGCGCTTCCTGCGAGCGTGCGGGCAGGGCGAAATCGGCATCGGGCACGCAGGGCGAGAGGGCCAGTTGCACCGCCAGGCGCAGGGCCTGCGGTGTGCCGCGGTACTGGTAGAGCGGCATGGCGTGGCGGATGAGTTGGCGCCGGCGCGGCTCGTCGAGCGCGGGGTCCAGCACCAGGCCCAGCCAGCCGGCCAGCCAGTCCAGCGTGTCGGTGGGGGCGCTGCGCACGTCGAACAGCGCGCGGGCCGTGGCGATGCGGTCTTCCAGCGCGGTGAACTGGCCTTCGAAGTTGGCCAGGAAGCGCTCGAGGAAATCGGCCGAGGCGGCGTCTTCGCGGTAGGCCGCGGGCAGGTAGTGCTGCAGGTAGGAAAAGCGCGGTCGCCAGGC
>CAIQIL010000652.1 GCA_903871865.1 uncultured Burkholderiales bacterium | reverse complement strand
GCGGCGCAGCGCGCACGCGGCCGGGTGCAGGTGCGCGGCGAGGTCTGGCAGGACGACGCCCGTGGCCTGTGGCGGCCGGTGCACCAGCGCCCCATTGGTGTGGTCTTCCAGGAGGCCAGCTTGTTCGCGCACCTGACGGTGCAGGGCAACCTCGACTACGGCTGGCGACGCGTGCCGCCCGCGCAGCGCCGCCTGCGCCACGACGACGTCATCCCGCTGCTGGGCATCGGCCACCTGCTGCAACGCCGTCCGCAAGGCCTGTCGGGCGGTGAGCGCCAGCGCGTGGCCATCGCCCGCGCCTTGCTGACCAGCCCCGCGCTGCTGCTGATGGACGAGCCCTTGTCGGCCCTCGATGCCGCCCGCAAGGCCGAGGTGCTGCCCTGCCTGGAGCGCCTGGGCCAGACCGGCGTGCCCGTGGTCTATGTGACGCACGCGCTCGACGAGGCCGCGCGCCTGGCCGACCACCTCGTGGTGCTGCGCGACGGGCGCGTGCAGGCTGCGGGCCCGGCCACCGACCTGTGGACGCGGCTCGACGTGCCGCTCGGTCCGCCCGACGAAGCCACGGCGGTGCTGTCGGCCACGGTGCTGCGCCATGAGCCCGCGCAGGGCCTGAGCCTGTTGCGCGTGGGGCCGGTGTCAGCGGGGGCCGAGCTGTGGACCGGCCTGTGCCCCTCGCCGGTGGGCGAGGTGGTCCGGGTGCGGGTGCTGGCCCGCGACGTGAGCGTCAGCCTCGGCCGCGCCCACGACAGCAGCATCCTCAACATCCTGCCGGCCGTGGTGGCCGAGTTGCGCGACGACGCCCAGGGCAGCGCGATGTTGTGCCTGCAGCTGGAGGGCGGCCCCCGCCTGCTCGCCCGCATCACCCGCCGCTCGGCCGAGCACCTGGGCCTGCGCGTGGGCCAGGCCGTGTTCGCGCAGGTCAAGGGCGTGGCCTTGCTGCGCGGTTGAAACCGGCGTGAGGTGCGGGCTTGAGCCTGAACCTGAGCCTGAGCCTGAGCCTGAGCCTGAGCCTGAGCTTCAGCCCGCAGTGGCCTGGGCGCTGACCAACCAGCCCTGAACCGGCTGCCCGGCCTCTTGCCGCAGCACCACCGGTGCCAGCTCGGCGGCTTGCCAACCCGCCTCGGCCAGCCAGGCGGCGACGGCGTCATGGTGGTGGGCGTAGCGGCCGTGGTGCATCAGCTGCACGCCCTGCGCATGGGGCTCGGCCAGGGCCTCGACCGTGAACACCAGCCAGCCGCCGGGTGCGGTGGCCTGGCGCGCCGCACGCAGCACCGGCCCCAGCGGGCCGAAGTAGCACAGCGTGTCGGCCGAGACGATGAGGTCGAAGCGTTCGGTGCAGGCCTGCAACCAGGCGCCCAGCTCGCCCTGTTCGAGCCGGTCGTAGAGGCCGCGTTCGCGGGCCCGCGCCAGCATCGCCGCCGACAGGTCCACGCCCACCAGTTGTTGCGCGCGTGGCCGCAGCCAGTCGCCGCACAGGCCGGTGCCGCAGCCGGCGTCCAGCACCTTGCCCAGCGGCCTCAGGGGCACAGCCTCGTCAGCCGCGTCGGGCTCACCCAGGCGACGCCGCAGGGCCTGGGCGCACAGGGCCGGGGCCTGGTAGCCCAGTTGCGCCAGCCGGGCGTCGAAGCTGGACGCGAAGTGGTCGAACACGTCCGCCACATAGGCGTCGCTGGCGCGCTCGGGCACGCCTTGGCCGGTCACGGCAGCAAGGTGGTGCTGCGCCTGCGGGTCGTCGGGGCACTCGGCCAGCCAGGCGCGGAACACCTGCTCGGCTTCGGCCAGGCGGCCGCGCTGCGCGTAGAGCGCACCCAGCATGCGGCGCGAGCGCGGGTTGTCCGGCTTGAGCGCCAGCGCGTGGGCGCCGCTGTCCAGGGCCTCGGCCATGCGCCCTTGCTGGGCCAGCACCACGGCCAGGTTGGCGTGGGCCTCGCAGTAGCTGGGCGCGCGGGCGATGGCCTCGCGCAGCAGGGCCTCGGCCTCGGCGAGGTGGCCCGTCAGGCGCCACAGGCAGGCCAGGTTGTTGCGCACCTCCAGGTTGTCCGGGTCCAGCGCCAGGCAGCGCTGGTAGGCCTGGGCCGCGTCGGCCGTCTGGCGCTGGTCCAGCAGCATGTTGCCCAGGTTGTTGTGCCAGGCGGCGACCTTCGGGTCGAGCGCGATGGAGCGCCGCACCTGCGCCATGGCCTCTTCCGTGCGGTGCCGCTGGTAGAGCAGCACGCCGTGGAAGTGGGCGAGGTTGGCGTCCAGGGGCAGCACCTGCAGCAGCTGGCGGTACATGGCCTCGGCCTCGTCGAGCTGGCCTGCGCGGTGCAGGGCCATGGCCTGGGCCACCGCCGCGCGCCAGTCGATGCGCGGGGTGGCCGCCACGGCGCCTCCCGCGGACGGACGCCGCAGCACGTTCATGCGCGCACGCGTTGTCGCAGGCGCGCGCTGTCGCTGTCGTCCCGTCGGCGCTGCGCCAGCGTGACCACGCCCAGGACGCCCAAGCCCGCGAGCAGCGTGGCCCAGGTGGCCGGCTCGGGCACGGGCAGGTTGACGGCGTCGATGCTGCCGCCCGCCTCGGCCAGGCCCCGCAGCACCGTCGGGTCGCCGCTGAAGCTCAGCACTTTCGCGGGGCTCAGGGTGAAGTCGCCTTTCACGCAGGTGCCCAGCGCACCGGTCGCCAGGGTCGGGCAATAGGTCATGGCGACGGCGTCGTAGCGCATGGCCGCGCTGACCACGATGCTGTCCACCCCGGCCTGGCTGTTCAGCGCGATCACGTGCGGGCCGGTGAACACCATCTTGAAGAATTCCACGGGCGAGAGGCCGCTGGCGCGCCGGACGGTCAGCTGTGCGCTGGTGAAGGCGGTGTCGTTGACCAGGCCCAGGAACAGGGGCGTGAAGCTGCTGTCCAGGCCCTGGGTCCAGCTGAAGGGCTCGAAGCTGGGTTGCCCGCCGCTGGTGCTCACGCCCCAGGACCACGACAGCACGTCGATCTCGCCCTTGTGTTTGGCGTCCATGCTTTCGCCCGCCGCACCCGGGATCTTGAGGAAGTAGTCCAGCGCGGCGGCCTGGGAGGCCAGGGGGATGGCGGCAAGCAGCGCCGCGGTACAAGCAAGTTTGTTGACCATGGGAGGGCTCCGAAGCAAGGCGTGGCGGGGGACTGCAGCGAGCAGCCAGCTTCGCCATCCGTGACTTTTTTGTCAATCCAAAGGGTGTCAGTCAGATCAAAGTGCCGCGCCATTCCCCTGTCAGGGTTTCACGATCGGCCTTGCCCCCGGGGTGCAATCGGACTACAAGGAAGGCGGGCATGATGTTGGGCATGGCTCTTGCTGCACCTTGCAAGGCCCACCCTGCAGGCTGTCTGCACGCCCTCCGCCCTCCGTCCCGCCCGTCACCTCAGCCCACCACCCCCAGCGTGGGCCCCTGAAAGCCAAGTTTGGTCCGCATTGAACTGTCCATCGAGCTGCGTTACGACGTGGCTGCCCCGGGCGCCGATTTCGTCTTCAACATCCACGGCGCCCACACGCGCTGCCAGATCGTGCAGAGCGAAGAACTCACGCTCAGCCAGCAGGTGCTGCCGCAGATCTACACCGACCCGGCCACCCACAACCGCTACCTGCGCCTGAGCGCCCAGGCCGGCCCATTGACGGTGGGCTACCACGCCGTCGTGCAACTGCACCACCACCTGGCCCGCCCGCAGGACGTGTACGAGGTGCCCGTGGCGCGCCTGCCGGCCGAGGCCCTGTGCTACATCTACCCCAGCCGCTACTGCCAGTCCGACCTGCTGGCGCGTCTGGTGATGGCCGAGTTCGCCCTCCTGCCGCAGGGCTACAGCCGCGTGCTGGCCATCCAGGACTGGGTGCGCAGCCATGTGCGCTTCGAGTCGAACACCTCGGACACCAGCACCTCGGCGCTGGACACCATCCAGAGCGGGCGGGGCGTGTGCCGCGATTTCGCCCACCTGATGATCGCGCTGTGCCGTGCGCTGAGCATCCCGGCGCGCTTCGCCACCGGCATCGACTACGGCGCCGACCCGGTGCTCGGCCCGACCGACTTCCACGCCTACGTCGAGGTCTACCTCAGCGGCGGCTGGTACATCTTCGACCCCTCCGGCACGGCCATCCCGATGGGTTTCGTGCGCTTTGGCACCGGGCGCGACGCGGCCGACGTGTCCTTCGCCACCATCTTCGGACCCGTGCAATCGCAGGCGCCGCGCATCGCGGTGCACGCCCTGGCCGACCCGCTGCTGCGCTGGGAAGTGCCCTACCGCCGCAACGAGGCGATTTCGACCGACGTCTGAGGCTGGGCGGCATGCCGCGGGGTTCGGGCGGTGCGCCGGCCACTTCGGGTTGTGCGCCGCTGGGAAAGCCTCGTGCGCAAGGTTCGGCATGCGCAGCGGCTGAGTCTTTGAGTGCCGCGCGCAAGCCCAAACCTGCGGCGCACCGCCCAGATTCGGTGGCGCGCGATTGACGCAGTGCGACGCGCAAGCGGGGGGAACTGCACGCGCCGGTCGCATCGGGCGGCAGGCCGCCCAACATCGGCGGCGCACCGCACAGATCCGCTTGCGCACCGCCCACATCGGCTGGCGCGCGAGGCGACAAGGCCGGCGCCCGAGTCAAAACGCGCGGCAGGTGGCCTGCGCAGGGCGGCGCGCGCAGCACATCGTTACCTTTGCCGAGCGCGATGGTGCGCGGCCGCTGCCAGAATCCCCGGCAAACAAACTCAGGGGATCAGCATGCGGCCATTCATCGTGGTGGGCGACCCGACAGACCATGGCGGCGTGGTCATCGGCGCCACCCAAACCACCGACACCTTCGGCAAGCGCCTGGCGCGCGTCGGCGACCAGGTCACCTGCCCGAAGAAGGGGCACGGCACCACCGTCATCGTCACCGGCGACCCGACCATGATCGTGGACGGCGCGCCCGTGGCCCGGCATGGCGACAAGTGCGCGTGCGGGGCGACGTTGATATCGAGTCAGGTCTTGTCGGGGGTTGTAGAAGGAGGGGCCAATTCTTGGGCTGCTGAGGTGTCGACATGGGCGGCGCAGGTTCATGCCCCTGACCATCCCACTGCTGAATTCGATCAGAGGTTCCTGCTCCTGAACTTGCACGGTCATCCCATGCAGGATGTGCCTTACGTCATCACGCTGGATTCCGGCACCCGGTGGCACGGCCGCACCGATGCCTCGGGCCTGACGGATGCTGTTGTCAGCACCTGCGATGAAGTGGCCACGATCGAGGTCTTGCGCGGTGAGCCTCCGATCAATCCGACGTGGGACCATTGACATGGCTGCTCAATCAAGGGGAGTCGTTCATCAGGCGAAAGCGAAGCTGACGCCCAAAGCCGATCGGTCTGCAGTCACGCTGCGTGTTGACGATGCCGCGCGGCTGCGGGAAATCAGGACGTTGGTCGAATTGAACAACCGTTCCGTTGTGGATGACAACGTGATCATCTGTCAGATCTACATGGAGTCTCGTTTTGAACATGACCCCAAGGCACAGGGCAGTTCTGCTCGGGGCTTGATGCAGCTTCTGCGGGCACCTGTCCGGGAACTGCGTCGCATGCAAAACCTTCAGCTGTCCAGACACGATCGGCGGGAGGAGGCGGTGGTTTTCAAAGAAGCAGATAAATTCCACGACAGTGAGGCGCTGCTTGATGAGGCGACCAACATTCAGGTGGGAACGCAATACCTGCAGTTGTTGATTGACCGCCAGAAGGCAAAAGCCGCAGAGGACCCTGTTGCTGAGGCGTACAAGGATTACAGAGGGCTTCGCAATGGCGTCTATTACCGGAAGATCAAATCAGGTGCGGAGGCATTGGCCAGGCAACCCGATGACATGGACGCGTTGCGGAGCATGGTGAAGTGATGCGCTTGCATTCCAAGACCTGGCTGGCCAAAGCGTTTTTGTTGATCGGCCTGATGGCCTCCTTGTCGCTGCAGGCTCACGGTGCAAGCAGTTGGGTCACCGTGAGGCCATGTGTGTTGAATGCCGACGGCGCGAGAGTGACGCTGCTGAAAAGCCACCGCATCGGTGACACGTTCACGTACCGCGTTCGCTTGCCTGACGGCGGAGTTCATCCCATTTTCGATGGCGACGACGATCAGTCTCGCGGCACCTTGTCGAACGTGGTGTGCGCAGGAACGCCGTCTGCGCGCGCATGGGTGATGTCTGGCGAGTTTTTCGGTGCCGGGTATCCGAAGGGTGTTGCCTATGCCTGGAATGCCGCTTTGCGCCAATTGGAACGTGTTGAGTTTGCCGAGCGTTCGTTTCCCAGCCGTGTTCAGTTGAACCCTGCGGGCATGCGCTTGCTCATTCCCAGCCAGGGAGGTGACGCCACCGCCAAATTCGTGCTTTATCGGCACGACGCTGCGAGTGACACGACAGAGGTGATTGCCACAGACACAGACGTGGCTGTGGGTGCAGAGGGTGTCGTCATCGACCTGGCCAAGGTGACCCTTCCCAAGGAAGTGTCAGAGTTTCTGTTGAACCGCGAGGCCTGCGAACACTTTCGCGGTGAGGTGATCGATCCACCCGATGCCGAGCTAAAAAAGGAACGCAACGACAACATCCGCACCTACTGCACGGGCACCGATGCAGCGTTGGCGCGTTTGAGGCAGAAGTACGCCAAACGCAGAGATGTTGTGCGGTCGCTCAGAGGCTTTGAGGCAAAGATAGAAGCCTCGCCACGTTGATGGCCTCAGCATGTTCGCGGGTGCCGCATTGCTTGGCGTAGGCTCTGCCGAAATCTTTGATTATTTTTGGCCGGAGTCAAAGTGAGGCGAATCGACAAGTTTGCTTTGGCGCACCGGACGCCTGGGCGAGATCTGGATGCCACGAGCACCGCACTGCTGGTGGATGGCAAGCCCGCCGGTATGGCCATTGAAGGGCTGCAGCTTGTGGATCAATTCGACACAGGGCGAGGCTACCTGCTCGTCACGGACTACAACGATCCATGGGAAGAGCAGACCGTGGTGACCTTGCTTGACGCTGAACTCAAGCAGGTGGCCAAGAAGCGCTTGGGCAAGTTCTTTGGCGTGTTTCCGTCGCGGACGTTTTCCGTCAAGACCATTGACATCGATGGCCAGGACTTGCTGCTTCAAGGCAGCAGCCCTGAGGAGGGGAGCTACCGGCTAGGGGTCGCTGACGTGCCAAGACTTCTGGGCCAGAGAGTGGCCTTGAAAGCTTCGTGGAACCAAGGCTGAAGAGGGCATTGATGCTCACAGTGGCCTCGAGTTCACGCCGATGTCACCCAGTGCCGATGCCACGCTGCACTTCAACTTGTTGTTGCAGCACGAGGAGTGGATTCGCCTCGGCATGCCCGACAAACCGAGCTGGGCGGCGTTGGGCCGATGACGCGATGATTCCGGCTGGCGCTCGTGTCCTGGATGCCATGCGATGGATGGCTGCGCTGTCGGTCACCGTCATGACGGTCAACTCACATGCCGCGAAGCCTTCTGCTGAGGTGGTCCATGCTTGCCTTCAAGGTGAGTCTCGCGGCCATGCCACATGGACCGCCATCGCGACGGATGAGGTCGGCAGTGACGACGACTTCCGGGGTGGCCACAAGGCGACCCTCTTCGCGGCAAACGGACGAGATGTGGGCTACGCCGAGAAGGATGGCCGAGATGGGCTGATCTGGGGACGCACCATCGTTCCTCTCAAACGTGCAGTTCCGCTGGACCAGTCTCCTGAAACACCCAGCACGTTCACGCCGTTGCTGGCGGATTGGTCAACGATCCAACAAGGATCTCAACGGTTCCTGTGCGTGAATTTCAACTTTGATGGCCTGGGGCGCAGCGGCTCGTTTCAGAAGGTGCATGGCCTTTATCTGATGCGCATCCCACCCCACGGGAAATCCAAGCCCGCACTGTTTTACGGGGTCAGGCGCACCGAGTGACACGCAGGTGATGGCGTCAGGCGCTGTGGCCAGGAAAATCCACCACCCGCTGCACCGGCAGCTTCACCATGCAGGCCGCGAACAGCGGGCTGTCGAGCCAGCCGGCCAGCCAGGCTTGCAGCGCGGGCAGGGCCGGGGCGGCGAACCAGGCGGGGTCCACGGCGGCGAACTGGCGCACGAAGGGCAACAAGGCCAGGTCGGTGGCGCAGGGGGTGGCGCCGCCCAGCTGCGGTTGGCGCTGCAGTCGTGCTTCCAGGGGCAGCAGGCAGGTGTGCAGGGCTTCGGCGCAGGCGGCTGCGCGCACCGTGGCGGGTGTTGACAGCCCATCCGGTGTGGGCTCTGCAGCGAAGCGCTCGGGGTATTTGTGGCGGTCGAGCAGGCGCTTGAAGTCACCGTCGTTGCGTTGCAGCAGGGCGAGGTTCTCGGGCGTTTGCGCACGGGCCCACCAGCCACCTTCGCCACCACTTTCGCCACACCAGGCCCAGCGCATGATGTCCCAGCTTTGCTCGATGACCTGGCCGTCTGCCAGCACCAGCACCGGCACCGTGCCCTTGGGGCTGAGGGCCAGCATCTCGGCGGGCTTGTCGCGCAGCACGATCTCGCAGGCGCGGAAAGGGCGTCCGGCCTGCAGCAGCGCCATGCGCGCCCGCATCGCGTAGGGGCAGCGGCGGTAGGTGTAGAGCAGCGGTGCGGTCACGCCAGCGGCATCAGGTGGGCAAGGCCAGCACCTGCCGCGCCAGCTCGGCCACGCCGGCTTCGCCCAGGTCGGCCGTGTGCACGGCGTGGCGCTCCGCCCAGTGGAAGAGGTGGGCGGCCTGCGAGCGAGCGTAGGAGGGGTCGTAGTGCAGGCGCATCAGCTCTTCGAACAGCGGGGGCAGCTGGCCCTCGCGCGCCCAGGCTTGCCAGCGCGTCAGCGTCTCGCGGCTGTGCAGCTCGTGCAGGTGCTCCAGCGTGTCGGCCAGGGCGTGGCCGTCGTCGCCGAGGTAAGCGTAGTCGTCCAGCAGGAAGGCCAGGCGCGCTTCGGGCGTGGCCACGACCTCGGTGCAGGGGCTGGCGCGCAGGCGGGCGATCAGGGGCGTGGGCAGGGCGATGCGGCCGATCTTGCGGCTCTCGGCCTCGACGTACACCGGGCGGCTCAGGTCGAAGCCTTCGACGGCGGTGGCCAGGGCCGTCTCGAAGGCTTTTTGCGAGGGCTGGGGCTGGCCGGGCAGGGCGCCCAGCAGCGAGCCCTTGTGGCGCGCCAGGCCTTCGAGGTCCAGCACCTGCGCGCCCTCTTTGGCCAGGGCGTGCAGCAGGCGGGTTTTGGCGCTGCCGGTGGCGCCGCAGATCACCTGGAAGGGCAGTTGCGGGCAGAGGTCTTCCAGCGTGGCGATGACGTGCTGGCGCCAGCGTTTGTAGCCGCCGGTGAGTTGCTGCGCGTCCCAGCCCACCAGGCGCAGCCAGGTCGTCATGGAGCCGCTGCGCAGGCCGCCGCGCCAGCAGTAGATCAGCGGCTTCCAGTCGTGGGTCTTGTCGCTGAAGCGCTGGTCGATGTGGCGGGCGAGGTTGGCCGCGACCATGGCCGCACCGACGCGGCGGGCCTCGAAAGCGCCTTGCTGCTTGT
>CAIQIL010000651.1 GCA_903871865.1 uncultured Burkholderiales bacterium | reverse complement strand
GTCATGAGTATCGCCCCCCAGCTCCGCAACCTCAACATCGACCTGCCTGCCTGCCCCAGCACGCTGGTCAAACTGTCCTTGCTGATGGCCGAAGAGGACAGCTCGATCGATCAGCTCGCGGCATTGATCGAAACCGACATGGCCTTGTCCTCGGCCGTGGTCCGCACCGTGAACTCGGCCTTGTTCGGCCTGCTCAAACGGGTCGAGACCGTGCACGAGGGCATCCGCTATCTGGGGATGGCCCAGGTCGCGGGCCTCACCTATGAAATCGGCCTGCGTGGCGCCTTCCCGCCCAGCCCGCTGCTGCAAAAAATCTGGGACCGCGCCGGCATCCGCGGCCTGGCCATGGGCCGCATCGCGCGCCAGCTCGACGTGGACCCGTGGTTGTCGCACACCGCCGGCCTGTTCGCCGAAAGTGGCCGCGCCGTGCTCTTCGCTTACGACCGCCAACGCTACGCGGCGCTGGACACCGATGGCTCCGACGAGGCCTTGCTGTGCGCCGCCGAGATCGAGGCCTTCGGCGTCAGCCACTCGGCCCTGGGCGCGGCCCTGTGCCAGTCCTGGGGCCTGTCGCGCGAGGTCAGCGACAGCGTGCGCGCGCGCCCCAACAGCGCCAGCCAGTGGACGCAGGAACGCCCCGCCGTGCAAAAGCTGCTGACCATCGGCGCCGCCGTGGACAAGCTGCTGCTCAACCCGCTGGGCAACACCGACCCGCAGGCCGTCTGGGCCGAGCTGGAGCCAGTCGCCCACCAGGTCGGCCTGCACTTCCAGGCCTTCCAGCTGGCCACCATGCGGGTCTGCGAGCGCCTGAACATCCCCCAGTCCGAGGGTTGAGGCCGGCGGCCCAGTGTCCGCCCGATTGACACCTGGCGCCAATCGCTGCAGCATCGCCTGCAACGATCAAACCGAGAGGATGTCCCTGTGACGGGCGCACAGGCGCGCCGGTCTGCGGCCTGAAGCACCTGCCTTCCGGCGGCTCGCCGAACGCGTCCATGCCCACCCGCCAGCGCGGCCGCCCCGACCAAAGGACCGCATGCCGTCTGGCTTTTCCGCGTTCGCGCTGCCCCTGCACGGCCACGACGCCGCCCCATCGCACGACCCCGAGCTCACCCGGCTGATCCGGGCCGAGCGCATCCGCATGCTGTTCGCGCCCACCGTGCCGGTGTCGGTGGTCAGCGCCCTGGTCGCCATCGGCCTGGCCATCGCCGTGGCCAACCAGATCGGCCGCACCTGGGCCATCGCCTGGGCCTCGCTGTGCGTGCTGGCCTCGGTGGTGCGGCTGCTCCAGTGGCAGGCCTACCGCCGTGCCGGTCAACACGCCACGGCCCGCGGCACCGAGCGCGACGACCCGCGCTGGCTGCACAAGCTCACCCTGACCTGCGCGCTGCATGGCGCCTGCTGGGGCCTGGCCGGCGTGATGATGCCGGTGCGCGACATGGTCACCAGCGCCGTCATGGGCGCCACCCTGGTGGGCGCCTGTGCCGTGTGCACCTTCACGCTGCAGGCGCACTTCCGCCCGAACCTGGCCATCAACCTGCCCATGCTGGTGCCGGCCGGCCTGGCCCTGCTGGCGCGCCAGGACACCTACGGCCTCTTTGGCGGCGTCGGCCTGCTGTCGCTGCTGGCCCTGCTGCTGTTCGAAAGCCGCCGCGCCGAGCGCCGCATCACCGAGCTGCTGTGGCTGCGCTTCACCACCGACCGCATCGCCCGCGAACGCACCGCAGCGCTGGTGATGGCGCAGCGGCACAGCGCCATCAAAGACCAGTTCCTGGCCACCATGAGCCACGAGATGCGCACGCCGCTGCACGGCATCCTGGGCCTGGCGCGCCTCACGCTGGAGCGCCTGCCCGCGCGCCCGGGCGTGCTGGCCGAAAGCCGCCACCAGGTTGAGCTCATCGAGCGGGCTGGCGAGCACCTGCTGCACATCATCAACGACGTGCTGGACTTCTCCCGCATCGAGGCCGGCAAGCTGCACATCGAGCACGCCCCCTTCGAGCTGCGCGCCCTCATCGACGATGTGCTGGGCCTGCTGCGCGTCAACGCGGCCGACAAGGGCCTGCGCCTGCTGACCGATGTGCGCCTGCCGCAACCATGCTGGGTGCAAGGCGACGCCGCCCGCATCCGCCAGATGATGCACAACCTGCTGGGCAACGCCATCAAGTTCACCGACCTGGGAGAGGTGCGGCTGGTGGTGGCACTGGACCAGGCCGATGGCCCAAGCGAAGGCGCCTTGCGCTTCACCATCCAGGACAGCGGCGTGGGCATCCCGCCCGAACAACTGCCCCTGATCTTCGACGCCTTCCACCAGGCGGACGGCAGCTTCGTGCGCCGCCACACGGGCATGGGCCTGGGCCTGACGATCACCCGCGAAATCGCGCGGGCCATGGGCGGCGACGTGGTCTGCGTGAGCGAATGGGGGCGCGGCTCGGTGTTCACCATCACGGTGCCCCTGCCCGACATCCCGGCGCCTGGGCCGACCGTGGGCGAGCTGCGCAGCGAGCCCTCACCGGGCGGGCTGGTGCATTTCAAGGCCCACGTGCTGCTCGTGGAAGACAACCCCGTGAACGCCTTGGTGGCCGACGCCATGCTGCGCCGCCACGGCCTGAGCGTGACCCGCGCCGACAACGGCCGCGAGGCCCTGGCCCTGCTGACGCACGACAGCCGGCCCTTCCAGCTGGTGCTGATGGACCTGCAGATGCCCGAGATGAACGGCATGGAAGCCTGCCGCCTGTTGCGCCGCTGGGAGAGCGAGCACGGCGTGCTGCCCATCCCGGTGGTCGCGCTCACGGCCAACGCGCTGAGCAGCGACCGCGCGCAATGCCTGGCCGCCGGCATGGACGACCACCTGGCCAAGCCCTTCCGGGCCGATGAGCTGCTGGCGGTGCTGCACCGCCACCTGGCCAGCCACGCCGTTGCGACGGGCCACAGCGGCCAAAGCAGCCACACCGGCGACTTGTCAGCGGGTCACACCCACTGAGCCCATCCGCCGGCTGACATCACACAAACATCACTGCTTGACGGCTTCGACCTGGATCACCAGCTTGATGTCGTTGGGGATGAAAGGCAGGCCGTAGCTCATGCCGAACTCACCGCGCTGGATGGTGGTCTCGAAGTCGCCGCCGCAAACTTGGCGCTTGAGCATGGGGTTGTCGTAGCAACCGTAGTTGTTGGCCTTCAGGGTCACGGTCTGGGTCTTGCCCAGCAGGGTCAGGTCGCCCAAGATGGCCACGACCTTCTCACCCTCGAACACGACCTTGCTGCTCTTGAACGTGGCCTGGGGGAAGGCTTCGGCGTTGAAGAAATCTTTGCTCTTGAGGTGGTTGTTGAAGGCTTCGGTGCCGGTGTTGATCGAGCCCGTCTCGATGGTGATGTCCACCTGGCCGGTCTTGGCGGCGGTGTCCAGCGTCACGGTGCCCGACTTCTTGTCGAAGCGGCCGCGGTTGGTCGAGGTGCCGAAGTGCTTGGCCTCGAAGGTCACGAAGGTGTGGGTCGGGTCGATGGCGTAGGCGGCCGGTGCAGCGTGGGCGGCGGTGGCGACCAGGGAGGCCAACAGGGCGGAAGCGATCAGGGTGCGGGTCATGGGAATCTCCAGTGAAGGGACGGGTCGGGGAAACAGGGAAGGATGAAGGCGATGCTCAGAGCGCAGGCACGCCCTGCAGCACGAGCTTGAAGCTGACCTGGACGTCGTTGGCAACGATGGACGCGTCGGCCCAATCGCCCTCGCCCACTTTGAAGTCCAGGCGTTTGAGCACGAAGCTGCCGGTGGCCGTGCTCAGGCCCTGGGCCTGGCTGAGCTGCACCGGCACGACCAGGTCGTGTGCCTG
>CAIQIL010000650.1 GCA_903871865.1 uncultured Burkholderiales bacterium | reverse complement strand
TTATTCTGGTGCTTTGCAGCGTTGTGTTCCCTGACAGCGATGCACAGCAACGGTCGGAAACAGATGTCGCGTGATGCTGGAGTAACTCACAGCCTGTGGCCAATAAGGTCTGCGCGCGTTTTGGCAGAGACGCAATCTGACCTGGCACGCCTAACCAGAGACTGACGCTGGCTAGGTTTTCGCTTAGGGGCTTGAACAACTAGGTGTGGCCGGTTCCGCCAGCAAGTCAGCGAGGAAGTCGTCGGCTGATCTGAACCAAGCAGCGTGGGCCGTGGGGGATGTTGAGACACATGTTTTTCTAGTAGATCAAGACGACCACATCGGATTGAATTCGGATAGATGAGAAAGAATGATTACATCGCGACAAATGGCAGCTCCACGCGCTTGAGCGTGGTGCGTTGGCGACTGTTGGCCCCGGGCACGCTGGGGTCGGTCAGTTGCACCAGTTGCAGGCCGGGCACGGTGTTCTTGTCGATGCCAAAGCGAACCACCACCAGGTCGGCATCAATGCGTGCGATGTGGCCGCCAGGGGTCTGCACGTCGAGGGTGCCGCAAAAGCCGCGGCGTGGCCCTTTGTGGAACTTGACCACCTCGTGGTTGAACGCCAGCGTGAAGCCCATGGAGCGTGTGTGCTTGGTGCCCGGGGTGGGTAGCGCGGTGCGCATGGCAGACATGCTTTCTGTCAGCAGGTGCGTCACGAAGCGGTTCAGCAGGTAGGCCTTGCCAAAGAACCGTTCGCGCACCAGCAGCGTCACGTGGCCCGAGCCCTTGCGAAGAGCCTGCACCACCAGGGCCTGAGCGGCCGCGCACTGGGCCACGCGCTTTGCCGCCGCAGCACAGGCTTGGTCCACCATGCGCAGCCCCAGCCCCTGAGCGTCTGCCGACCAGTTGCCGTGCTGGCGCATTTGCCTGTCGGCGCTGAGCAGGTGAGGCAGCTCTGTGTCGAGCAGGGCGCTGACCTGCGGGTGGCTGGCCATGTGCTGAATGAAGCTGACGGGGTGCTCGAAGATGGTGAGGGCTCGCAGTGCGTCCTGCATGGCGCCGTCGCCACCACCCAGCACCACCACATGCTGACGCGTGGTGATGGGGCTTTTTAGCCGGTCATTGGCCCAGAACGGTGGAGTGCGCAGCCGGCCGCTTCCCGGCAGGTTGAGCACTTCTTTGCCCATGCCAACCGCGACGATGATGTGGTCGGGCGCGAAGCTCTCGGGCGGCGATGGCCAGTGGGCGTCTGAAGGCCACGGCTGGGAACCCGAGGGCACCTTGAACGTCGGCGTTTGCTCACGGACGGGGCCATGGCGCGACTTCTGCCATTGCTGGGTCTGGGCCGCCACGAACCGTTTCAGGTACCGTTTGATGGCCGCCTTGGGAACACGGGTGTGCAGGCTGGGAACCGATTCCTTGTCCCCGCTGCGCTTGAGCAGCCATTGGTTCAGGCTGCCCTGCAGCACCATGCCGAACTCAGTGGCACGGATGGGCTCAGTGGCTTTCCAAGCCAAGGGTGAATGCCCCGAATCACCCCATGGCGTCGCGCCGTGTGCCGGGTATGACTGGTCCCAATGGAAGGGGCTGGGCCATTCGTACATGTAGGGGCCCACATGGCGGGCATGCACGCCATGGAACAAGGAGAAGGGCTGAGCCGCTACATCGACCACGTGCACCCGGGCAAAGCCTTCCTCGCAGGCGCGCATGGCGGCCGACATGCCAGCTGCGCCCATGCCGATGATCAGCAGGCATTGGGCTTGCGGGTCGGCCTGGCGAAGGTCACGCACCAGCAGTTGCGCGCGCACCATCTGGTCGCGAATGCTGACATGCACCTGCTGGCTGGACAGATCGAACACCCTTGGCGCCACCTTGTGGGCCAGCAGGCTCAGGCAATCGATTTCAGAGGTCTGAGGTGGGGTGGTCATGGCGCTCCTGCACCTGAGAACAACTGGTCGACGTACTGGTCGAAATCAGCGGCAGACAGTGCAAACAGCACCGGGTGGTCCAGCACTTCACCGATGCCGCGGCCGCCGCCATCGCCATCGCCTGGGCCCTCGCCGTCGTTGCCGCCACCCCTGCGGCCGCCTCCGTCGGGTGGCTCGGGTGGTTCAGAGGCCTGGCGGCCGTGCCCTTCAGGCAGCGGCTGAAGTTGCAACACGCGGTCGCGGCCACGGGGGCGGGCCTCCATGCCGAGGTGCTGCTTGATCTCGGCCTGGTTGGTGAAGCGCCATAGTTCCCGTGGGCCGTCGGTGATCAGGCCCATGGCCTTCATGGCGTGCAGGTGGTGTTCTACATTTCGCCAGCTCTGCACCGCCTGTCGCAGGTCATTGCGGGCGGGTGTTTCGTGCAAAGACTCATCATTTAATCGCCACATGATTTCACGGGCGTCCATCGCGGGCCAGTCGCGCCGTGCACGACGCAGCACCATGGTGATGGCGGCCACCAGCAGTGGGTCAATTGGTGTGGGGCTCATGGTGCGGCGGATGCTCGTGCGCGCCCACGCTTGTTGGCGGGCTGTGGCTGGGTGGCCGCCAGGCGCTTGAGCAACTCGGCGGCAGGCTCATCGGCCGGGTCTTGCGGCACCAGCTCGCCCCGGAAGGCCTTGGCCAGCAGCGCAGGGGTGAGGCGCGAGGCGGCGGTTTGCGCGGCCTGCAGGCGGGCTTCGAGGCGGTCGGCGAAGGCGAAGAGGATGTTGACGCAGCGGACGATTTCGGATTGCTCAAACGTGCTTGGTAACGGAATCTCCAAACTGCGAACAACTCCGACGCTAACTTGCTTAAGTGCCACGCCCCTCGTCAGTCGTACGACCTGCTCCTGAACAATCGGCGATTGCAACGCGATCAACAGGTAACTCGCGCTTAGCCCCTCTTTTGCGTTGATGACAACCAGTGAGTCAAGCAAGGCGAATGATTCGATAGGTGGAACCATTCGCACCTTTCCAATCGTTCCCTTACGCGAAAAGACGATGGACTGCCGTGTAAAGTGACATCGCGCCTGTTGTTCGAGGACCGTGTCCATGCTGACATGCTTTGCACCGCGAAGATCCCATCCACCGCCCTCGGCAAAGTTTGTCGTAGACAAAAAGAGTTCGCCGTCGCTTTGATAAGAGGGATTTCGATGTTTGGGGTTGGGGTCGATGACGTCACTCATCGAGGACAAGCTGACCAGAGGCCAACTTGAGGGCACAGACGTGACTGGCTGCTTGGTGCCTTCGCGCGAGATGGTTGACAACCGCCCCGACGTGGCCGCAGCCAGCACGGCCTGACGGAAGCGCTTGAGCAGCGGGGCGACGCGGGCCAGGCGGTCGTTCACCGCATCGACGCGGGCCAGCACGGTGTCGAGTTTGTCGGCGATGCGTTGTTGCTCTCGCTCAGGTGCCAGCGGCACTTGCTCAGACAAGAACACCTCTTTGGGCACGCGCTTCAAGCCAACTGATCCCGTCATGGCGACAGTGGCACGCCTGCGGAAGTCTTCGGTGCTGAACCACGCGAGCAGATACCGCTTGTCAGCGCCTGCGGCTGGCCTGAAAACGCAAAACTCGCTGCTGCCTGCGCCGATCCCATTCGGGAGATCTGTCGCGATGCCCGCTTTGCCGTTCTCGAAGCAAGGCGTCACCTTGGCCACCAAGACGTCGCCGTTCTGGAAGTGCGTGTAGGCCTTCTTCACGTCACCCCACGGCCGCTCCTCAAAGCGCAGTCGATCGAGGTACTTGAGGCCCAGCCCATGCATGGATGCAAAGCCGCACGTTGCTGCATCGTCAGCCGTTGTCTTGGGATTGAACTGACACAGGTCACTGACCGACGCGAAGGTCCAGCCTGCTGGCAGTGAGGCAGTTGAACTCACGCTTCTTCCCCCAACTCCGCCAAGATCCCCTCCAACTCCCCCAACGCCCCATTCAACTCATCCACGATCTCCCGCGCCAGCACGGCCGGCTCAGGCAAGTCAGCGGCGTCTTCGGCGCTGTCGTCCTTCAGCCAGGCAATGTCCAGGCTGTCGCCCTTTTCGCTGGCCACCCAATCGCGGCTGAAGCAGCGCCACCGCCCCTGCTCGCCCTGGTCCACGCGGGGGCTCAGGCCGTTGGGATCGTCGCCATAAGCGGCCTTGAAGTCATCGAAGTGCTTGTGCAGCAGCGGGCTGCGCTTGCCAAACTTCGGGGCGTTGGCGCGCATGTCGTACACCCACACGGCATCGGTGCTGCCGGTGGCCGCTTCGCTCACCTTCTGCAAGAACAGCACGTTGGTCTTCACGCCCTGGGCGTAGAAGATGCCCGTGGGCAGCCTGAGGATGGTGTGCAGGCGGCACTTGTCCATCAGCGCGCGGCGGATGTCGGCGCCCACGCCGGCTTCAAACAGCACGTTGTCGGGCAGCACCATGGCGGCGCGGCCACCGTCTTTGAGGTGCCGCACGATGTGCTGCACAAAGGCCAGCTGCTTGTTGCTGGTGGCAAAGGTCAGGTCGTCGCGGGTGGGGCCGCCGCCGCCCTTGGCCGTGCCAAAAGGCGGGTTGCTCAGGCTCAGGTCGCACTGGGGCAAGGCGCTGCCGGCGCTGCCCAGCGTGTTGCCCAGGTGCACCACGCCTTCGTCGTCGCCCTCCATGCCGTGCAGCAGGCAGTTCATCAGGGCCAGGCGACGGGTGCTGGTCACCAGCTCCATGCCCAAAAACGCCTTGTTGCGCTGGAAGTTGCGCTGCGCCTCGCTCAGGTCAAACAGCTCGTCGGTCTGGTGCTTGATGTAGCGGTCGGCCGCGATCAAGAAGCCACCCGTGCCGGCCGCCGGGTCTTGGATGGTTTCGCCCGCGCGCGGCTGCATCACCTCGACGATGGTGTCGATCAGCGGGCGCGGGGTGAAGTACTGGCCGGCGCCGCTCTTGGTCTCGTTGGCGTTCTTCTCCAGCAGGCCTTCGTACAGGTCGCCCAGGCCGTCTTGCTCGGCGCTGAACCAGTCGATGCCGTCCAGGCTTTTGATCAGCTGCTCCAGGTGGCGCGGCTCTTTGAGGCTGGTTTGCGCGTCGGCGTAGATGGCGGCGATCAGCGGGTCATCGCTTTGCGAGAGCTTGAGCAGCGTGGCGCGGTAGTGGTTGAGCAGGGGCAGGCCGCTGCGGCTGGTGAACTCGCCCCAGCGGGCGTGGTCGGGCAGCTTGTGCTTGACCAGCACGCCGCTTTGCGTGCTTTCGTGCTCCATCTTGATGAAGAGCAGCAGCACCAGTTCGGTCACGTAGTCGCTGTAGTTGATGCCGTCGTCGCGCAGCACGTCGCACAGGTTCCAGAGTTTCTGGACGATGTCGGAGGTGGTCATGGGTTTGGGGTGAGCCACAGGGGCAGGGCTTCCCAGTCGGTAGGGAAGCCAGCCGCGCTTAGGCTCAGCAGGTCAGATGTGGGGAAAGTTTGCAGGTGCGCCTTGAGCCGGGCAGGCCAGTCGCTGCGCGGAGCGATGGTGCGCATCATCACCAGCAGGCAAGCGAGGGTGCCAAATACCTTGCTGCAGGCGTCGGGCTGGCCGTGCAGTGGGGCCAGCCAGCGGCATTGCTCCAGTTTTGGCAGCGCAACCGTTTCAATGTTGCGGCGGTTCCAGAGTCGGGCGTGGTGCGCTGACACATTGCGCACGAAGTTGAATGCGCGCAACCAGGACTTCAACACTTCGCCGTCGGTCGCGCCCAGCAGGCTGGCCACGCGGTTGCGATCGCGATAGGCCATGCCCGAGAAGAACCGGGACAGGGTGCCGAAGTCCCATACTTCGATGGCCACCCAGATAGGTAAGCGTCCGCCGTACCGCTCCCGGTGATGGATGACGAAGTCTTCCTTCGAGTCGGCAAGCAATTGTTCGTGCCGACGCAGCCACAGTTCATGTGCCGACGGCTGGCCGGGACGGCTGGGCTGGGTGAAGCGACGATCCAGCAGGCGAGGGTTCAGGTGGGCTTCTGCGTCGAGCTTACCCAGGTGATGGGCCAAGGCCACGCGCACGGCCAACTCGGTGGACTCCAGGGCGTAGAGCGCCAGGAGCCGCAGGCGCTTGTCGAACTCGGCCAGTGCAAGCACCAGCTCGATCGATGCGCCCTCGCAAAAGTCGTCTTGTCTGCCCGTTTGGCCGGGAGGCAGGGTTTTGCGCAGAGGATAAAAATAGCCTGAAAGCCGGTAGTAGCCCAGGCGGGCCAGCGCGGCCAGGGCTGCAGCTTCGTCTTGCACCAGCAGCCCGCGTGCTCTCAGGATGTCGAGTTGTTGCGGGAAGCTGGCGTGACTCTTGAGCGGTTTTGGCTCAGTCATGGTGCAGAACGAACGGGCAAAAAGAAACCCCCCACATGGCACACCGCGCTTTCGCCGGGGTCAGAGGTGGGGGGCGTATTACTTCGCATTTTGCCACATGGATCGAAGGGGGGTGGCGAAATTCAGGCCGCATCAGGCCACAACTCGCCGGCCAGCGTGCTCATCACGGGCGCCAATTGTCCGCCCAGCACCTTGTCCAGGCCTTTGGCGCCGCCGGTGGCGGTGAAGTTGGCATTGATGAAGGCGTCGTCCAGCACGGTCTCGCGAACCAGCTGCTTGGCCAGGCGATCCAGCCAGGTGCGCTGGGCGTGGGTCCAGGGGTGCAGGGCGTAGATCGCCTGCATGGCCTTGGCCACGCGCTGCTCAAACGGCAACAGGGCTTCACCCAGCGCTGCCTGGCGGATGTGCGCGACGATGCCGGCTGCGATGTCTTGGTTGCTTTGCTTTCGCCAGGCGGCTTGCAGCCGCGCCTCTGTGTAGCCGGCACCATCGAGCAGCAGGCGCACCTCTTTGAGCTGTGCGCGGGTCAGGTCTCTGGGGCGCTTGACCACCACGGCCATGGCGGCCGACTGGTTCACCTGCTCGCGCACGAAGCGGCCAAAGCTGTCGAGGTAGTCCTCAGGCCGGGCGTACTGGCCCCAGCTTTGAGTGCGCTCGGTCACTTGGTCGGTATGGCGCGAGATAACAGGCATGTAGGCCGTGCCCAGCAGCTGCTGCACCTCGGCCACTTGAAGCAAAAGGCGCGTGTGGGTGCGGATGAAATCGGCCGCCGCCTGCGGGCCTTGCGTTTGCCCCAGCTGGTGCAGGTGGCGGTGCAGCTCGGCAGCAGGCACGCCCCACTGTTGCTCCAGCTCAGCCAGCTTCTGCTGCAGCTCGGGGCGCTTGTCGGCCTTGTGTTGGGCATCGCGCATCACCCGCATCAGCTTCTGGTTGAGCTGGTCCAGCACGTCGTGGGCATGGGTGTGGCCGGCGCAGCTACCGGGCGTGCTGTGACTGAGCGGGTTGTTCAGCTCGTCGATCAATTGCTCCAGCGTCACCTTGGGGTCTTTCACCAGCGGCTGCATGGTGTTCACCGTCTGCAACGCGGCGTACAGGTCCACCGGGTCGTAGATGCGGAACACGGTCTTGCCGATGGCATCACAGCGGCGCGTGGCGCGGCCAATCATCTGCTCATACAAGATGCGCGACTTCACCCGCCGCATGAACACCAGGTTGCAGATGCGCGGCACGTCGATGCCGGTGGTCAGCAGGTCAACGGTGACGGCGATGGTAGGTAGCGGCTCATTCTTGTAGCGGCGAATCAACGTGTCCACCTTGTCGGACTGGCCGGTGATCTTGACCACGGCGGCCTGGTTGTAGGCCTCGCCATAGGTGGCCTTGAAGGCTTCGTTGAGCAGCCGCGTGACCATGTCTGCGTGTGCGTCGGTGGCGCAAAAGACCATGGTCTTTTCTTCGCCCAGCGGGTTGAGCTCTTGAGCCAGCTCTTCGCAGATCACGCGGTTGAAGTCTTCGCTGATGACGCGCTTGTTGAAGCCTTCCAGATCGAAGTGCAGCTCGTCGTCCAGCTCGGCGCTTTCGATCTCGCCCGTGCCCATGTTGATGGCCTCGACCTGCTCGCCCTTATTGAAGTGGATGCCGTGGTGGCTCAGCAGGGTGCGGTAGCGGATGGGCGGCTCGTGGTCGATCAGCCAGTCGTCAGCCACGGCCTCGCGGTACGAGTAGGTGTAGACCGGCTTGCCGAAGATGTCGGTGGTGTGGCGTGCTGGCGTAGCGGTCAGGCCCACCTTCACGGCGTCAAAGTAGTCCAGCACGCGGCGGTAGGTCGACAGGTACTGGGCGTTGTCGCGCAGGGCCATCTCGCCTTCGGTCATGTCCTGGTCGAGCGTGTAGCCACGGTGGGCTTCGTCCACGATGATGCAGTCGTAGGCGTCGACGGGCACGGGCGTGTCGCTGGCGAACACGCGCTTGACCATGGCCTGCACCGTGGCCACGTGCACGCGGGTTTCAGCCTCGGCGGCCATGTCGCCCAGGTCGGCGATGTTGTACAGCTTGCTGAGCGGCAGGTTCTGCTCCAGCGGGGCCTCGTGGAAGGCGTCCATGGCCTGGTTGCCCAAGGCCGTGCGGTCCACCAGGAATAGGATGCGCCGGAAGCGCTCGGCCTTCAGGAAGCGGTACATCAGGCCGATGATGGTGCGCGTTTTGCCCGTGCCGGTGGCCATGGCCAGCAGGCAGCTGCGCTGGCCATGGGCCAGTGCGGTTTCGACCGCCGTGATGGCCTGTTGCTGGTAGTCGCGCAGGCGCAGGTAGCCAAAGCCTTCTTGCTGCAGCTTGGCCTGGGCGGCTTGCTGGCTGCGTTGCAGCTGATCCAGCAGGCCACTAGGCGAATGGAATCCTTGCAGCGGCTTGGCGAGGTTGGACGGGTGGCGCGCGTCGCGGTGCCAGGTGCCACTGGCCTCGGCTATCTGCTTGACCAGCGGGCGGCCGTTGCACGAGTACACAAACGGCACGTGGAAGCAGCCACCCTGCCCGTCGGGCCAGGGGCCAGTGCGACCTTCCAGCGTCCAGGCGGCATCGGCGTCGGCCTCGGCCTGGATGCCGGCGGCGTAGCGTTCGGCCTGTGCAATCTTGCCGGCCACGTTCACGTTCAGGCGCTTAGCTTCCACCGTGGCCACGGGCGTGAGGCCCGCGAACAGCACGTAGTCGGCGCTTTGCTTGCCGGTGCTGGGCCATTCGGCAATGGCCTGGTTCTTGTGGCGCTCGGGGCGAACGCCTTTGGCGTGGGTCAGGGTCAGAGTGTCGGCGGCCCAGCCGGCGTCTTGCAGCATCTGGTCGATCAGCAGGCGGGTAGAGGCCTCGTCCATGGCCACCTTCTTGGCGGCCTGGGCTGATTTATCGGCGAAGGCCTGGAGGGCCTGGGCTTCGGTTTGCGCGTTGGCTTCGGTGCTGGGCTGCCGCGCTTGCTGCAGGTGGGCGTCGAACTCGGCCTTGAGGCTGGCGTAGCGCTCACTGGCTTCCAGGGCCAGGGCCTCGTAGATGCCGCGCTCTTGGGCTGCGCGCTCGGCCAAGTCTCGCTCTTGCGCCAGTTGGGCGGCTTGCAGCGCGGTCAGCTCGCTTTGCTGGGCCTGGTTGCTTTGGGCTTGCTGCAGGCTGTCTTGCAGGGCAGCGATCTGCTTTTGCAGCGTGGCCAGCTTCTGGCTGGGGTCGTCAGGCAGGCGGAAGGGCCCGGGCTTGAAGTCGGGCTCGTTGCCGAAGGTGCGGTGAAACCACAGCGCCACCTCGCGGGCCACCTTCAGTGCCTCCAGGCCTTCGCGGTAGCCGATGTTGTGCTGCAGCTGGTGCGCGGCGTCGTTGCCCCGGTGGCGCAGCAGATGGAACATCTGCCGCACCTGCGGGTCGAGCCCCAGGCGTTGGTCCACCGCGCGCAGAAGCTCGGCCTGGGTGGGCTGCATCAACCGGATGCCCAGGCGCGAGGCC
>CAIQIL010000649.1 GCA_903871865.1 uncultured Burkholderiales bacterium | reverse complement strand
GTGTGCTGGGTGGGCTTGGTTTTCAGCTCGCCAGCGGCCGCGATGAAAGGCACGTAGGTCAGGTGCACGAAAGCCGTGTTGTTCGCGCCGCCGCGCAGGCTCATCTGACGTGCCGCTTCCATGAAGGGCAGCGATTCGATGTCGCCCACGGTGCCACCGATTTCCACGATGGCTACGTCCACGGCCTCGGGCGTGCCGACGCCAGCGCCGCGGCGCACGAAGTCCTGGATTTCGTTGGTGATGTGGGGGATGACCTGGACGGTTTTGCCCAGGTAATCACCTCGGCGTTCCTTTTCGAGGACGCTCTTGTAGATCTGGCCGGTCGTGAAATTGTTGGCCTTTTTCATGCGCGTCGTGATGAAGCGCTCGTAGTGGCCCAGATCGAGGTCGGTCTCAGCGCCGTCGTCGGTCACGAAGACCTCGCCGTGCTGGAACGGCGACATCGTGCCGGGATCCACGTTGATGTAGGGATCCAGCTTGATCAGTGTGACCTTGAGGCCGCGAGATTCAAGGATGGCGGCCAAAGACGCAGCGGCGATGCCCTTACCGAGGGAGGACACCACACCGCCGGTGACGAAGACAAACTTGGTCATTGCGCAGGGGCGATCGACAAACAGGATCGCTGCGGTGGTAAAGCGGCATTATAGGCGGAGTGCCGCACGGCCCGCGGAGATCCTTGCCGCCGGCACCGCCAAGCCCGCTGTGCGGGGCGTATCATCGGCCGCTTCGCACCACCCTCGCAGGAGCTGTTTTGCTGTTTGTCCTCCGCGTCCTGCTGCTGGCCGTTCACTTCGTGATCGCCAGCGTGATCGGCCTGCTCATCGGCCTGTGCCGCCCCTTCAACCCCGACAACAGCCGCCTCTGTGCCCGGGTGTATTCGCTGCCGGCCTTGCGCATCATGGGCATCCGCGTGAAGCTGGAAATCGGTGATCTGATCGAGCACGCCCGACCCGCGGTGCTCGCGGCCAACCACCTCTCCAACCACGACCTGTTCGTCTTTGGACGCGTGGTGCCCCAACGCACGGTCAGCCTGGGCAAGAAGAGCCTGAAATGGATCCCGCTGTTCGGGCAGCTGTACTGGCTGGCCGGCAATGTGCTGGTGGACCGCGGCAACGCCGTCCAGGCCAAGAAGGCCATGCTCACCACCACCGACACCCTGCAGCACAAAGACATGTCGCTGTGGGTGTTCGTGGAGGGCACGCGCAGCCATGGCAAAGGCCTGGGGCCCTTCAAGAAAGGCGCCTTCCAGATGGCCATCAACGCCCAGGTGCCCATCCTGCCGGTGTGCGCCAACAACTACACCCGCACGATGAACCTCAACCGCTGGCACGGCGGCACCGCCATCTTGCGGGCTTTGCCGCCGATTGCCACCACCGGCCTGACGCTGGACGACCTGCCCGCGCTGATGGCCACTTGCCACGCGCAGATGGCCGCGTGCATCGAAGAGCTCGACCGCGAAGCCGCTGCGCTGGCCTGACGTCGCAGCGGCACCGACACCTCAGCCGTTGGGCGCGTGGATCTTGCTCAGCGGGTTCATCGCCTGGGCCTGGGACGCGGCAGGCAGGTTGCCCGCATCGGCCTGCTCAGCCTGCCACACCGGATCCGGGATGGAGTCAAACACCTGGCGCAGGCGCTGCCCCCACGTGTTGCGGATCATGCGGAAGTAGGCGTCCGACTCGTCGATGTGGAGGAGGCGCTCGACCTTCAAGGCGTTGGCCTCGTAGACCAGCAAATCCAGCGGCAGGCCCACCGAGAGGTTGGACTTCAGCGTGGAGTCCATCGAGATCAGCGCGCACTTGGCGGCCTCTTCCAGCGGCGTGGTCGGCGTGATGACGCGGTCGATGACGGGCTTGCCGTACTTGGACTCGCCAATCTGGAAGTAGCAGACGCCGTCGATGCCGGCCTCGACGAAATTGCCCGCGGCATAGACATTGAACAGGCGCATCGTCTCGCCCTTGATCTGGCCGCCGACGATGAGGCTGCAGTTGAAGTCGATGCCGTGCTGCTTGAGCGCCTCGGCGTCGCGGGCGTGGACCTTGCGCACGGCGCTGCCCACGATGCGGGCCACATCGAACAGGCTCTTGGCCGTCCAGATCGTGCAGGGCTCGCCGTCCGAGCCTTCGATGGTCTCGCTGCCCAAGAGCTGCTTGACCGCCTGGGTGATGGCCAGGTTG
>CAIQIL010000648.1 GCA_903871865.1 uncultured Burkholderiales bacterium | reverse complement strand
GGCTCTCATGCGCTCCTCCCCGCCACACATCACATCGTGGCCGATCGGACAAACATCGACACCATCACCAGCGTCAGGACAACGAACTGCAGCGTGGTCCAGCGCCAGAGCACCGGTTCAAGCAGGCGCGCCTGTGACGCCTCCGATGCATGGGTGGCTGGCGACTTCCGCACGATGTAGAGCAAACAAACCGACATCCCCATCAAGATGTAAAGCGTGGCCACGAAGGTGCGGGACAAGAACCAAGCGCAGACCAGGAAGCCCACCAGGGAGGCACGCAGCAATGTGGCGTAAAGCCAGGCCTCGGACTTGGGCTGGGTGCACGAAATCACGCGATTGAGCGACTTCATGGACAAGACGATCAGGCCCAGCCAGAGGAAATAGCCCAGCAAGCCGGTCTCTGAAAAGCACAACACGAACGAGTTGTGTGCGGTGCGTTTGTGGTGCTCTGTGAAGTTGCCGTATCCCACACCCACCACGGGGTTGCTCTTGAGCATGAGGATGCCGTCGCTCCAGGCGTTGATGCGCTCGTTCGCAGACTCTTCCTTGGTGGACATGGCTCGCCCGTCGCCACCACCACCACGGCCTCCCAGCACCACAACCCCGCACACCGCCGCCACGATCATCAGCTTGATGAAATTCCCCCGGCTCACATACCCCTTGAAGAGGAAAACAAGCGCTGCGACAGAGCCCAGCAGCCCGCCGCGGGAGTGGGTCAAGGTCAGCGTGTAGGCCAGGCAGGCAAAAATCGGCAACAACAGCCAGACCCTTCGCCACAGCGGCTTGGACCAATTGCCCACCATCAACAGCCAGGGAACCACCACGATGATGGTCTGCGCAAAGTCGTTGGGGTCCGACAGGAAGCCCACGCTGCGTATCCGCCACACCAAGGTTCCGGACACATCATCGGCAGGCGCCAGGGGCAGATCGGCTGGAACAATCGCGTTTTCGCTCGCCAGCTGCCGAATGACCATCTCGCCCGCCTGCCAACCGGTGTGGTACGCATAGAGGCTTTCCAGGCAAAGTGCCACGAGGCAGAACAGGAACAGCAACGCCAATTTGCGATACCGCTCCAGCGACACCACGTTCATGCACGTGAGGACAAACAACATCGCCGGCGTCGAGAACTCTCCGACGCCATTGCCCAGCGCGGCGAATCCCCCATTGGAGGCCGTGGACAGCAGGACGGCCATGGCCATGCCTCCCAAAAGCCAGTGGTGCTGTCTTTCGGCTGCCCCCCACTGGATTTTCGATGCGTCGCGCAAGGTGAACACGAAGGTCAGCACCCACAAGATCAGCACCGGGCGCAGTTCCATCAACTCGGGCGCGAACTGCTCGAATGGCCGCATGAACACGACGAAAACGTACAACAGGTATGTTTTAAAGCCCACAAAACCCCTCACCGCGGAGCACCGCACAGCGATCACAGCCTCGATTGTGGCCGAGCGATCTGAACAGCATGGCGCAGATAAAGGGCCTCAGTCCCGTGGTAACAAGGCCCGGACTCGCTCGGCCAAGGCTTGGGAAATGCTGCGCCGGTCGTAGCGACCGGCAGCGAACCGGCTGGCCTCCAGCCCCATGGCCCGGGCCTCCGATGGCTGGGTCAGCAAGCGGATGCAAGCTTGCGCAAAGCCGGCCACATCGTCGCGCAGCAAAGCGTGACGCCCATCGGTGAAGCCCAGGCCTTCCGCCCCCACCGTGGTGGAGACGATCGGCTTGTGGCGCATGGCCGCTTCGATCAGCTTCACGCGCGTCCCGCCACCCGTGAGGATGGGGCAAATCACCACACCCGTTTGCGCGTACACCGCTTCGATGTCGTCCACAAAACCCAGCAGCTTCACGCCTGCAGGCATGTCGGCCTGGGCGCCGATCGACGCCGGCGAGGCGCCCACGAACCAAGCTTGCGCCTCCGGCAACGCCTCGCGAACGATGGGCCACACCCGGTCGATGAAGTGTCGGGCGCCCTCTCCGTTGGGTTCGTAGGAGTAGATCCCGAGCATCAACAACACCGGGCCGGCCTTGGCCGGGTCGGGCTCACTCGCGGCGGGCGCCACCCCATTGGGCACGACAGCGACGAGCTCATCGCCAACGTTGGCGATGCCTTTCAGGGTGATGGCATCGCCCGCAGCGCACACCAGCGTGAGCGCCGCCTTCTGCACCGCGGCCCGCTCCAGGCGCAACAGCGCTGGCAGGGCCGCACGCGCCAGCCAGCGATCACGCCAACGCTCGTTCAGGCCCATCCGACGCGCATGCACCACAT
>CAIQIL010000647.1 GCA_903871865.1 uncultured Burkholderiales bacterium | reverse complement strand
GGTGGGGTTGGTGGCGGTGCAGCCGGTGGTGGCAGCCGACAGGCCACCAGCGTTGCCGGCCAGCACTTCGCTGGTGCCAGCGGTGGAGAACAGGATGGCGTTCAGGGAGCCGCCGTTCACGTCAAAACGGACTTCGTTTTCGCCGGTGGTGCCGAAGGTGCCACTGTTGCACTTGACGGTGAAGTTGTTGCCCAGGGCGTTGGTGGCGGTGCCGCGCACGAACACGGACACGTTGTTGCTGGGGCAAACGTTGTTGGTGGACAGGGCCTCAACGTAAGCGATGGACGAAGCCGAAGCGCCGGAGATGAGGGTGGCGGCCTGGGCTTGGACGCCGGCGATCAGGGCCATGGCGGCCAGAGCGATGTGCTTGTGTTGCATGATGAACCTTGGAGAGTGGTGAAGGTGAGAAGACAGGAGAACTGTTTGCGCAGGAGAGGGGCCAGCCCCCCCCCTTCTCAGCCAGTGGGTGGCTGATTACTTGGCAGCGCGGCGGCGGCTCACGACCAGGCCAGCGACGCCAGCCAGGGCCAGGGCCAGGGTGGTGGGCTCGGGCACAGCGGTGACGGTGTAGGTCAGGGTGGTGCCGGTCAGCTGGAAGCTGGCGTTGGCAATCAGGGCTTCAGTACCGGTGGCATTCAACTGAGTGAAAGCGGACACATCGCCGTCAGCCAACCAAGTGTTCCACTTGATCTGGTTGCGCCAGCCGACGTTGGCGGTCGCGCCGTAAACGGTGGTGGCGCCAACATAGCTGGCGGTGTCAGCCGAGCCCATGGCGTAGGCGCCGTTGTCGGCGGAGCCGATGGTGCCCTTGCTGACGATGCTGTCGATCAGGCCAGCCGTGATGGCGTTCATGCCGGCCGTGTTGGTAGCCGACTGGGAAGTGAACTGGGCGGGAGTGGGGTTACCCGAAGCCAGGAAGCCGGTCACGGTCGTGCCCTTTTGCGAGCCCGAAGCGATGGCCCACTTGACTTCAGCAGCGTCAGAGTTGGCAGCGAAGGTGGCGAACTGGGAAGCCCAGTCGTTGGTCACGCCGGTCACCAGGGCACCGTTCTTGGTGATGGTGTTGTTGGCGAAGTCCCACACGATGGTGGTGCCAGCTTGAGCCAGGGCGCCGTTGTTGGCGAAGTCCAGGTAGTTGACACCCAGGTCAACGGTCAGGCCTTGGACGGTGCTGCCGGTGCTGTCCAGCTTGACCAGAACCACGGAACCGTTGCCAGCGACGGTGCCGCCGTTGAAGGAGTTGATGCTAGCGTTGGCAGCGCCAGCAGCCAGCAGGGCGGCGGCGGTGGCGATCATCTTGAAGTTCATTGCTTGCTCCGTAAAGGAAGGGGAAAAGGGAAACCAAAATTTTTTGTGCGCCACAAGGCAAAGGACTTGCCCCGAAGCCTGCGAAGTGTCGGCAAGGCGTGTGACATGCGTGGCGGGTCGAGCCTGTGGTGGCATGCGCCGTTCGGCGGATGCGCGGACCTCACCATCCGGTCGCTCTGCCGTTTCGCACCCCAAGCGCCCTCAAAATCGACTTGTGGAAGCCCAATGGATGAGCCATTCAGCTCACTCCCCGTGACGTTCAATGCGCCAGGTACCACGCACCACGCGCACCCCCTCAAATGCGGGGAATCCCTGATGTGGGCCGCCCTATTGGCAAAAGCGCCACGGGCCTTGGCAGGCCCGTGGCGCAGTGAATGCTTCGGCGGTGTTTTGTGCGGCCCCAGCCGCCGAGCGTCAGGGCTGGCTGCCCATGGCCAGCGGGTGCTCGACTTGGTCCACCAACAACTGGGACAGCACAGACGGCACCGGCACACCGCGCTCACGCAGCCAAGCCAGCGTGTCGGCCTGACCGCCCAGGGCCGCTGCGTGCACGGCGTTCAGGCCGTGGGCATCGGGTTCGGCCAGGTTGGCACCGGCCTTCTGCAGCGCCTCCAGGGCTGGCAATTGGCCAAAGTAGGCCGCCTCTTCCAGGGCATGGCGGCCCTGCCGGTTGGGCTCGCGCCAGTCGGCACCCTGGCGCATCAGCAGGGCCATGGCCCGCAGTCGCCCAGTGGCGCAAGCCAGATGCAGGGGCTGCTGGCCGGTGGCGCCAGGCTGGTCCACCCGGGCGCCAGCGCGCAGCAAGTCTTGCACCACCAGGTCATGACCCAGGAAGGCGGCTGCGCCCAGCGGCGTCATGCCCCCCACGCCCACTTGGTCGGCATCGGCGCCCTGGCGCAGCATTTCGCGCACCAGGTCGAGTTGGCCTGCGCGCGCGGCCAGGCTCAGGGGCGTGAGGCCGGTGTCGTCGCGGCGGTTGAGGTCGGGCTGGGTGCCCTTGAGGTGGGCCAGGGCATCGGCCCAGCGGGCCTGCTGCAGCAGGGCCAGCAACTGGCGCTCGTCGGCGCCCAAAGCGGCCTCGCGTGTGGGCGAGAACGGGCCCTCGTGGCTGATGCCCTTGAAGGTCAGGTCAGTGCGTTCGACCAGGCGCTCAGGCTCGGGCGCGCGGGTGGCGAACGCCGACCATTCGCTCACATCGCCCGAGGAGATGCCTTGCGCCCCCACGGGCACCTGGAACACGGTGGCCAGCAGGCAAGCCGACAGGAGGGGGGGAGCAAAGCGGGACATCGGCACAACAAGGGAAAAGAGGTCAGTAGAACTCGCCCATGGGGTGCGGCATGGCACTCAGGGCGTTCATGGTCATGGCCTTGGCCACGGCCTGGGCGCGGTTGGCGGCCCCCAGCTTGCGCAGGATTTTCTGGACGTGGTTTTTCACGGTCAGGGCGCTGATGCCGAGCTTTTCGCTGATTTGCTGGTTGCTCAGGCCGTCGCGCACCCACAGCAGGATTTCGCGTTCGCGCTCGGTGATGGGGGTGGCGCGTGGCTGCCCCTGGCCAGGCACCATGATGGAAGAGCTTCGGCCCATGACCATCTGGCGCTCGGTGACGCAAACGCGCTGGTAGGCCAAGTGCACACAAGGCAGCAGCATGTCCAGGGCCTGCACTTCGGCCACGCTGTAGGCCGCACGCGGCTGGGTGAACATGAAGAAGCTTTCGATTTCTTCGGGTCGACCGGGACGGGTCAGGCCGGTCACGACGACCTGGTCGTAGCCTTGCTCGATCAGGGCCGCGGTGAGCGGCTGTGGGGTCACATCCTGCGCCAAAGACAGCACGGCAGCCTGAGAACGCGCTTTGCGCCAAGCCCCCACCGCGGCCATCATGAGGTCAGAGCGGAAGGTCTTGAGGCCTTGCATGACGACCTCGGGCAGCGGGATGCTGTTGAAGATGTCCAGCACCACGTCGCGGTGCTCGCGGTCGTAACCCCCGCAAATGCTGATTTTGTGGGGCAGCCAGCGCTGGAAGTCACCTTGCGTCCAGACGAAGAACTGGTGGCGTCGACACACCTGTGGCGCTGCCTCCATGACGCGCAGCAGCACTTCCGATTGATCGGGGGCGAAAGAGGTGGACGTCATGGTGATGTGTGGAAGCGTGATCAGTCTAGGCAGGGTCAGTGACGGTTTGTTGACGAAAATTCACGTTTCACGTTTCACGGCTGCGCCGCTGGGTCAACACGTGTCGCTGCCACGGCC
>CAIQIL010000646.1 GCA_903871865.1 uncultured Burkholderiales bacterium | reverse complement strand
GCCGCCGGAGATCGCGCTGTCCATCCTGGCCGAGGTCACCGCGGTGAAGAACGGCGTGGACGCGACGCGGCCGCGCCCTGCTTCACCTGCTTCAGACTTGGCCGACGAGCTTGGTGGTGCCACGCGGCGCTCGCCTGGCTGCGTGGTCGGTGAGTGAGGGCTGAGGTCATGGCTGAGGTGATGGCTGAGGTGATGGCGGGAGGGCCGCAGGCCCCAGCCCTGTGCCTCAGCCTTCGCTTCAGTCTGCCTTCTTCGCGGCGGCCTTGGGCTTGGCGCGGGGACGTGCAGGCGCCTTCTTGGCGGCAGGCTTGGCGTCCTTGGCCGCAGCGGGGGTGACCGCGGGGGTGACCACATTGGGCTTGTCCGCAGGGGCAGCGTTGGCTGTCTTGCGCGGGGCCCGCTTGCGGGCCGGTGCCGAGGGCGCCTCCACGGCGGCTGGCTTGGATGCGGGTGCCAGTGCAGCGGCGGGCGCAGGCTCGGCCACGCGCACCGGCTCGGCCGCTGCACGCTCGTCGAAGCCGGATGGGCCTGGCCGCTGACGTCCCACCTGGCGGTTGTCGCCGTGGCCTGCTTCGCGGGCCGCGGTGTCGCGGGCACTGTCACGGCCACCTTCACGGCCACCTTCGCGGCCACTGTCACGACCAGCTTCGCGTCCCGTCCGTGTGCGTCCGCGGCCGCCGCGGCTGCGTCGCCGTGCGCCGCCTTCGTCGGGTGCTTGCTCGGCGGCCAAGGCCTCGGCGTCCACCGGCGCCACACCGGCTGCCGGCATCACCGTCACGCTGGTGAAGACCGCGCCGCTGACATCGGCCTCGTCCTCGGGCTCGTCACGCAGGGTGGGGCGCAGCTCGTCGTCCTTGTGGCCCAGGTCCGCCATCGCGGTGCCGCCGTCGCCACGCACCAGGGCGCCCGTGCTGGGCACGCCCGTGCCGCGTGCCACCCAGGTGCCCGACTTCTCGTCGCGGCCGAAGTCCAGCAGGCCGCGGCCTTGCGCTTCTTCCAGCAGGTTGCCGAAGGTGCGAAAGCCGTAGTAAGACTCGCTGAAGCCCGGGTTGCGGCGCTTGATGGCTTCTTTCAGCACCGAGGCCCAGATGCGGCCCCCGTCGTCGCGGTCGGTGACCAGCGCCTCGTAGGTCTCGGCGGCCATCTCCACGGCCTTGAGGCGGCGTGCGTCCATCTCTTCGCGGCGGCGCTTTTCTTCTTCGGGGCTGCGGCGCGGCTGCGGGGCGGCATCGCGGCCGGCAGGGGTTTGTCCGCCATTGCGGCGTGCCGCCTGGCGCTGGCTTTCGCGCACCAGGTCGTCGTAGAAGATGAATTCGTCGCAGTTGGCGATCAGCAGGTCGGAGGTGGATTGCTTCACGCCCACGCCGATGACGTGCTTGGCGTTTTCGCGCAGCTTCGAGACCAGCGGCGAGAAGTCTGAGTCGCCCGAGATGATCACGAAGGTGTTGACGTGGGACTTGGTGTAGCAGAGGTCCAGGGCATCGACCACCAGGCGGATGTCGGCCGAGTTCTTGCCCGACTGGCGCACGTGCGGGATCTCGATGAGCTCGAAGTTGGCCTCGTGCATGGGGGCCTTGAAGCCCTTGTAGCGCTCCCAGTCGCAGTAGGCTTTCTTGACGACGATGCTGCCCTTGAGCAGCAGTCGCTCCAGCACGCGCTTGATGTCGAACTTGTCGTAGTTGGCATCGCGCACGCCGAGGGCACCGTTCTCGAAGTCGCAAAACAGCGCCATGCTGATGTTGTCTTGGGCCATGGAAAATCCGGTTCTGTGAAGGTCGGCATCATCCCACGGGAACGGACTGCTTCGGGCGTGCGGTGGCGCTATGCTGCACCCGCCGGCCCGCCAGGGCAAGCCCCATGCACATCGCCTGAACCGCCTTGCCAACACCCATGCCACGCAGGAGCCCCGCTTGACCAAGAACCGACTCGAAGCCTTCAGCGATGGCGTGCTGGCCATCGCCATCACCATCATGGTGCTGGAGATGAAAGCGCCGCACGGCGGCAGCCTGGACGCCTTGCGCGAGCTGGCGCCGGTGTTCCTCAGCTACGTGCTGAGCTTCATCTACGTGGGCATTTACTGGAACAACCACCACCACATGCTGCACGCCGTGCACCGCGTCAACGGCCCGGTGTTGTGGGCCAACCTGCACCTGCTGTTCTGGCTGTCGCTGTTCCCCTTCGCCACCGCCTGGATGGGCGAGAACCACTTCGAGGCCATGCCGAGCGCCGCCTACGGCATGGTGCTGCTCATGGCCGCGGTGGCCTATGTGATTTTGCAGCGCACGCTGATCGCGCTGGAGGGGCGCGATGGGGCCTTGGCGAAGGCGGTGGGCCGCGATCGCAAGGGGCGCTTGTCTCCGCTGCTGTACGTCGCTGGCGTGGGCCTGGCCTTCGTGCACCCGCTGGCCGCCCAGCTTTGCTATGTCGCGGTGGCGCTGATCTGGCTGGTGCCGGACCGCCGCATCGAGCAGGTGCTGCAGGCCTGAGCTCAGTCTTCCAGGTCGTCGCTGTCGTCCGCGGGCGCGCTGCCCAGGACGCGCGGGCTGCGGTCGCTCTTGCGCTTCTGGTTGCGCGCGGCGCGCTCGGCCTGCAGCTTTTCTTCGCGCACCTGCGCCTCGGTCACCCATGCCTCGAACTCGGGCGGGGTTTCCAGGGTGATGCGGCCCAGGATGGCGCTGCGGAAGTCGTTGATGACGATCTCGGCGGCCTTTTGCAGGTTGACGCGGCCACCGGCCATCACGGCACCGCGCCGGCGGCCGATTTCTTCCAGCAAGGCGTCGTCGTGCGCGCTGGGGATGTCGGCCAGCGGGAAGGTGAGCTTGTAGCGTGCGGCCAGCAACTGCGCGTACGGGCCCTTCAGGCTGTGCAGCAGTTCCAACGCCACCTCCTCTTCGTCGTAGGCGTTGCGGCCCACGGCGCCGCTGCCGGCCAGGTGGTAGCCGCTCTTGTCGACGAGGATCTTGGGCCACAGCATGCCGGGCGTGTCGAAGAGGTAGAAGTCGCTGGCCAGGTTGATGCGCTGCTCGATGCGCGTCACGCCGGCCTCGTCGCCCGTTTTGGCGGCCTTCTTGCCGACCAGGGTGTTGAGCAGCGTGGACTTGCCCACGTTGGGGATGCCGCAGATCAGCACGCGCAGGGGCTTGTCCATGCCGCCGCGGTTCGGCGCGAGTTCGCGGCAGGCCTTGATGAGGCGCTGGGCCGGGGCGGTGTCGCCAGCGTCGAGGGCGATGGCAGCGGTGTCGCTTTGCGCGCTGTACCAGGCCAGCCAGGCCTCGGTGCGTTCGGGGTCGGCCAGGTCCTGCTTGTTGAGCACCTTGAGCTTGCGGCGTGTGCCGGTCATCTCGGCCAGCATGGGGTTGGCGCTCGAGCCGGGCAGGCGGGCGTCGAGCAGTTCGATGACCACGTCGATGTCCTTGATGCGCTCAAGGATGGCTTTCTTGGTCACGTTCATGTGACCGGGGAACCACTGGATCGCCATCGGGCAAGGTCTTTCGTGGGCAGGAGGGGAGGGCGTCAGCAGGCAGCGACGGCCGCATTGTCGCCGCAAGTGCCTGGGCTGGCGTGATTGGCTGCCCGCGCATCGGCAGGCGCGGGCACATGGGCGTGCAGCCAGGCGTCGATCTGGCGCGGGTCGTTGAGCGTGCGCACGGCCTGGTAGGCGACTTCGGCCTCGGGGTGACGGCGGCGCAGGAAGTTCAGCCATTGCTTGAGGCGGCCCGGGCGGTGGCGGGGCACCACGCGCGGGGCGATCAGCGCCCAGTAGACGTGCAGCAGCGGCTCCAGCGTGGCCCACGGCACGCCAGATGCGCCCGCGCCATCCCAGGCCAGCTCGGTGCGCACGGCCAGCGCCAGGCCCGGATCGGCCACCATGCCGCGCCCCAGCATCAGGGCGTCACAGCCGCTTTCGGCGATGCAACGGCGCGCGTCGGCCACGGTCCAGATCTCGCCATTGGCCACCACCGGGATGCGCACGGCCTGGCGCACATCGGCGATGCGGTCCCAGTAGGCGGGTGGGCGATAGCCATGGGCCTTGGTGCGGCCGTGCACCACGAGCTCGCTGGCGCCACCGGCCTCCAGGGCCTGGGCGCAGGTCTCGGCGGTGGCATCGTCGTGGAAGCCCAGGCGCATCTTGGCCGTCACCGGCACATGGGCGGGCACGGCCTGGCGCACGGTGTGGACGATGCGGTGCAGCAGGTCCGGGTCTTGGAGCAGGGCCGCGCCGCCGCCGTGGCGGTTGACCACGCGCGCCGGGCAGCCGAAGTTCAGGTCCACCCCGGGCGAGCCCAACTCCGCCAGGCGCGCGGCGTTGTCGGCCAGGCAGGCGGGGTCCGAGCCCAGCAGCTGCCCGCGCACGGGCACGCCGGCCCAGGTGCGCCCGCCGTTGTCCAGCTCGGGCATGACCCGGCGAAAGGCGCGTTCGGGCAAAAGCGTGCCGGTGACGCGGATGAATTCCGACACGCAGCGGTCGATGCCGCCGGTGCGGGTCAGCACATCGCGCAGGGGGGCGTCGAGCAGCCCTTCCATGGGGGCCAGCAGCAGGGTCATCGGGCGGTGGGCGCAGCGGGTTTCGGGGGCTGTCAGTGTACGCACCCTGGCTTGGCCTGACGCCGTCACGCACGGATGCATTTCCATCGCAGAAGCCCTCAAGTTCTGGGGCCTGTGGTCGAAGACAACGAACCGGAAAGAAAACCACCCTGCATCCATGACCACAGCCACCGAGTCCACCAGCGTTGACGACGTCCTCAGCGAGTTGGACCAGGCCCGCAAGCGCGGCCCCTTGCAGCACATCGTCATCCCGCCGTGCCCCGAGCTGCTCACGCGCTTGCAGCAGGCGATGGCACAGGCGGAGCCCGACCTCAACGAAGTGGCCCGCATCGCCACCAGCGACGTCGCCATGTCGGCCACGCTGCTGCGCGCCGCCAACAGCCCCTTGTACGGCACCGGGCAGCCGGTGCATACGCTGGGCCAGGCCATGAACCGCCTGGGCCTGGCGCAAACGGCCCAGGTGATGACCGCATTTCTGGCACGCGGCGCCATGCGCGTGAATTCGCCGCAGCTCAAGCGCTTCTGGGAACGTGCCGCCAAGCGCGCCCAGGCCATGTCCTTCATGGCCGAGCGCCTGCCTGGTGTCTCGGCCGACGTGGCCTACACCTACGGCCTGTTTTGCCACGTGGGCTTGCCGGTGATGGCGCAAAGCGTGAAGGGCTACCTGAGCACCCTGGTCGAGGCGCAGGCGCGCATCGACCGCTCTTTCGTGGCCACCGAAAACGCCAACCACCGCACCGACCACGCCGTCGTGGGCGCGCTGGTGTCCCGTTTGTGGCGCCTGGCCCCTGCCGTGACGGCCGCTGTGCGCCTGCACCACGACCTCGATGCCATCGGCGAGCGCAGCGTGGACCCGGACGTCCACACCCTGGTCGCGATGGGCCTGTTGGCCGAGCACCTCATGCGCCGCCACGAAGGCCTGGAGCCCGACGTGGACTGGCACGGGCATGGCGAGGCCGCGATGACCTGGTTGCACGTCTCAGACGCCGACCTGGGCACCTGGCACGACGAATTGCGCGAGTCCCTGGACGCGCTCTGAACCGCCGCGGTGACACGCGCGCCGCGTAAGATCGGCGCCGACGTGATCATCCAAAGGAGAGTTTCAGATGGCGGCATCCAGCCTGTTGGTGCTGATCGACGACATCGCCACGGTGCTGGACGATGTCGCGGCGATGTCCAAGGTCGCGGCCAAGAAAACCGCTGGCGTGCTCGGCGACGACCTGGCGCTCAACGCGCAGCAGGTGTCGGGCATCCGCGCCGAGCGCGAGTTGCCGGTCGTCTGGGCCGTGGCGAAAGGCTCGTTGCGCAACAAGGTCATCCTGGTGCCCGCCGCGCTGGCCATCAGCGCGCTGGCGCCCTGGGCGGTGACGCCTTTGCTGATGGTGGGCGGCGCCTACCTCTGCTTCGAGGGCGTCGAGAAGCTGGCCCACCCCTTCCTGCACCACGGCGATGCCGATGAGGCCGAGACCGCTGCCGAGCACCAGGCCTTGCGCGAGGCCCTGGCCGACACCCACGTGGACATGGTGGCTTTCGAGCGCGACAAGGTGCAAGGCGCTGTGCGCACCGATTTCATCCTGTCTGCAGAAATCGTCGCCATCACCCTGGGCACCGTGGCCGATGCGCCCTTGATGCAGCAGGTGGTGGTGCTCAGCGGGGTGTCGCTGGCCATCACCGTGGGCGTGTACGGGCTGGTGGGCGGCATCGTCAAGATGGACGATGCAGGCCTCTACCTCAGCCAGCGCCGCGGTGCGCTGGTCCAGGCGCTCGGGCGTGGCCTGCTGCACGCCGCGCCCCTGTTGATGCGGGTGCTGTCCGTGGCCGGCACGGCCGCGATGTTCCTGGTCGGTGGCGGCATCTTGCTGCACGGCCTGCCGGGTGCCCATGAGCTGGTGCACGAGGTCGTGACCCGCGCCGAGGCGATGGTGCCAGGCGCCAGCGTGAGCGCGGTGGGCGCGGTCGTGCCCTTGTTGCTCGACGCCTTGACCGGCGTCGTGGGTGGGGTGCTGGCCTTGGCCGCTGTGACTGTGGTGCAGCGGGTGCGCGGCTTGTTCAAGCGCTGAGCGGCGGTCTGGGCCGTTCAGGCGCCAGCGCCAGAGGATGTGGGCAGCGGCGTTGACAGCGGCAGCCAGCGCGACAGCAGGCTGGCCAGCGCCTGGCGGTCGAAGGGCTTGGTGAGGTAGTCGTCCATGCCCTGCGCCAGGCAGACCTCGCGGTCACCGCTGAGCGCGTGCGCCGTCAGCGCGATGATGGGCGTGCGCTCACGCGCCGTGTCGGCACCCTCCAGAGCGCGGATGCGGCGCGCGGCCTCATAGCCGTCCATCACGGGCATCTCGCAATCCATCAGGATGACGTCGAAGGCCTGCTCCTGGAACATGGCCACGGCCACCTCGCCGTTCTTCGCATGGCGGCTGTCGATGCCCAGACTCTCCAGCGTCATCGTGGCGATGAAGGCGTTCACCTCGTTGTCCTCCACCAGCAGCACCTCGCCTTGCAGGTTCAGGTCGGCGTGCTCGGGCGGCAGGGTGTCGGGGAAGCCGTCGTCGGTGGCCAGCTTGCCCTGCGTGGTGGCCGTCATGATGCTGTATGGCAACTCCAGCACCACTTCGAAGGTGGTGCCGATGCCCAGCACGCTGCGCACCCCGATCAGCCCACCCATCTCGTCGATGATCTGCTTGCAGATGGCCAGGCCCAGGCCCGTGCCGCCATAGCTGCGGTTGGCGCCCGTCTCCACCTGGAAAAAGGGTTGGAAGAGCTGGTCCAGGGACTCGTGCGGGATGCCCACGCCGGTGTCGGACACATCGAGCTTGATCTGCGCCATTTCGGTGCTGTGGCAGTGCACCGACAGGCTGACCACCACCTCGCCCGATTGCGTGAACTTCACGGCATTGCTCACGAGGTTGAGCAGCACCTGGCGCAGCTTGCCCTCGTCGGCGATGAGGCTGCGCACCTGGGGCGGCACCTGCTTGCAATCGTGGCGGATGCGGATGCCTTTCTGCTCGGCCGTGGCCTGGAAAGCCTGGCACACGCTGAAGATCAGGTCGCGCGGGTCGAACGGCGCGGGCGTCAAGCGGATCTTCTGGGCGTCGAGCTTGGCGAAGTCCAGGATCTCGTTGAGGATGTGCAGCAAGTTGCGCGCAGAGTCACGCGCCGAGCGCACGAACAGCCGGTCCCGCTCGGTCATGTTCTGGTCG